>NZ_JBHYGG010000118.1:0-6606 GCF_051859125.1 Gemmata sp. | reverse complement strand
TTTGCACCCTGGGCTACGGACTGCCGCCCCCTTCGGGGGCTCAGTGCTTTGAGTCCCGGAGGGACGACAGTCCGTAGCCCAGGGTGCAAACCCTGGGACCGCGGGTGCCAACCCTGGGACCGCGGGTGCCAACCCTGGGTCTTCTTGGGGACTCTGGCGACGCCCACCTACCGGCCGATCGATTCGAGGAGTGACCGTGACCCGCGAGCCCCTTCCCCGCATCCTGAGCGGCGTGCAGTCGTCCGGGAAGCTGCACATCGGCAACTACTTCGGCGCGATCAAGCAGCACATCGAGCGGCAGGACAAGGGCGACTGCTTCTTCTTCATCGCCGACTACCACGCGATGACGACACTCAAGGAAGCCGAGGAGAAGGAACTCGCGGCGGCCGCCAAGAACAAGCAACTCGCGCCGCGGCCGGCCCGCCAGATCCTCGCCGACAACGTCCGCGACGTCGCCGTCGACTACCTCGCCCTCGGCCTCGACCCGGCAAAGGTCGCGTTCTTCCGCCAGTCCGACGTGCCCGAGGTGTGTGAACTCGCGTGGGTGCTCTCGACCGTGTCGGGCATGGGCCTGCTCGAACGGGCGCACTCGTACAAGGACAAGGTCGCCAATGGAATCACGCCGAGCGTCGGCCTGTTCACGTACCCGATCTTGATGGCCGCGGACATCCTCATCTACCGCTCGCACCTCGTCCCCGTCGGCCGCGACCAGGAGCAGCACCTCGAAATGACCCGCGACATCGCCGGGTCGTTCAATCACGCCTTCGGCGAGGTGTTCCCGATGCCCGTTGCGGTGCTCAACGAAGCGGCGGTTGTTCCCGGGACCGACGGCCGGAAAATGGGCAAGAGCTACGGCAACACCATCGACATCTTCGCGGAAGGGAAAGCGCTGGAACGGGCCGTCATGGGCATCGTTACTGACAAGACGCCGCTCGAAGCGCCGCTCGACCCGGACACCTGCAACGTGTTCGCGCTGTACAAGCTGTTCGCCTCGCCCCCCGAGCAGGAGGAACTGGCCGCGAAGTACCGGGCCGGCGGGTTCGGATACGGCGCCGCGAAGAAGGCGCTCCTCGCGAAGATCGACACCTACTTCGCCCCGGCCCGCGAGCGCCGCAAGTTGCTCGAACGCAACCCCGGGCTCGTCGAAGAGGCGCTCACGGCCGGGGCGCAGCGGGCGCGGGCCGTGGCCCAGGTGACGGTGCGGCTCGTGCGCGAGCGGCTCGGGATGAACCAGCGGCCGGTGTGAACCCGGATCCGGGTGATCGGTGGCCGTGGGGGACTCTTGCCCTCCCCCCTTGTGGGGGAGGGTGGCGAGGCTCTGCGAGCCGGGTGGGGGGAACGCGACACGAGGTATTGAGCCTTCCCCCCCACCCGCTCCTCGAAGACTCGGAGCGACCTCCCCCACCAGGGGGGGAGGTCATTACCAAGAGTTACTCTTCAACACGGGTTGGTATCAGACGTGTCCCGCTACGGCCGCGTGATGAAGATTCGCGCCGGATCGGGATCCTTATCTCCGAAACGTGCTCGCTACGGGCGAAACATGATGTACCATTGGAAGTGAGATGGTCCCTCGCACCGTCTTCCCGCTCGCAATCCGCTTCCGCCCGGCGATCCCAGGACTGAGGGTGCCGTTGTGGTGATCGTGTGTCCGCACTGTAGCCACCGCCTGAGCCTGAAGACGGCGAAGACGGGCCGGTTCCGCCCCAAGTGCCCGGGGTGCGAGAAGCCGTTCCTGCTCATCGTCCCCGAGGACCCGGACGGGGTGCCAGAAGCCCGGGCGATCCTCGACGACACGATCTTCGTCCCGCCGCGGAGCGGGCTGCTCCTCGGCGTCGACACCGGCGAGCCGTCGGGCGGGAAGATCCCGGCGCACCAGGCGGCCGGCCTCGAAGACACGCAGATCCCCGGGTCGCTCCCGAACCTCGAACTCCCGCGCCGCCCGTCCGGGGCGCAACAGGTTCCGGCCCCGCGGGCGGTGCCCCAGACCGGCGCGGCCCCGATGGCCGCCGTCGCGCCCCCCTCCCCTTCCGCCGCGCCGCCGCAGGCGGCCCCGCCCAAGTCCACCCGGCCCGACGCGACCCCCCGCCCGGCCCCCGGCCGCGACATCACGCTGAAGCCGAAAACGGTGGTCCGCGGGTACGAACTGGAGCGGGAACTCGGCCGCGGCGGGATGGGCTCGGTGTACCTCGCCCGCCAGCTCTCCCTGAACCGGCACGTCGCGCTGAAGGTGATGAGCAACAAGTGGGCGTCGGACCCGGTGTTCGTGGCGCGGTTCACCCGCGAGGCCTACGCCTCGGCCCAACTGTCGCACCCGAACATCGTCCAGATCCACGACATCGGCGAGGCCAACGGGACGCGGTTCTTCAGCATGGAGTACGTCCGCGGGCGGTCGCTCGCCGACGTGGTGAAGACGCAGGGGAAGCTCGACTCGGAGACGGCCGTCAAGTACGTCCTCCAGGCGGCCCGCGGGCTCAAGCACGCGCACGACCGCGGGATGATCCACCGCGACGTGAAGCCCGACAACCTGCTCCTCGGCGAGCAGGGGCTGGTGAAGGTCGCCGACCTCGGGCTCGTGAAGACCCCCGCGACCGAGCGCGACGACGACCGGCTCGACGGGGGCGGCCCCGGCGGCCCGGCGGCCCCGCTGGAGATGACCGGGGCGCGGATCGCGCTGGGCACCCCCGCGTACATGAGCCCCGAGCAGTGCCGCGACGCGGCCGCCGTGGACCACCGGGCCGACATCTACTCGCTGGGCTGCACCCTCTACGTCCTCGTCACCGGGCGGCCCCCGTTCGACGGCACGACGGCGATGGAGCTGATGTCGAAGCACGCCTACGACCCGCTCGTGCCGCCCGAGCAGATCGTCGCCCGGGTGCCGCGCGAGGTGTCGGCCGTCATCCAGCGGATGATGGCGAAGGACGCCGGGGACCGGTTCCAGACGATGGACGAGGTGATCCGCACCCTCGAGATGTGGCTCGGGGAGACGCACACCGGCAGCTTCTCGCCCCGCGAGGAGCAGATCACCATGATGGAGAAGTTCGTCGGCCAGTTCAACGCGGCCCCGGCGGCCGTGCTCCGCGGCCGGGTGCTGAAGGGGTCCGTGGCGGCGGTGGCGATCGCCGCGCTGCTCCTCACGTTCTTCGGCCGCGCGGCGTGGGCGCTCGGGCTGTTCGGCCTCGTGGCCCAGGCGGCCCTCGCGTACTTCGTGATCGACGGCGTGGCCCGCCGCGGGTTCCTGTTCACCCGCACCCGGCAGTTCCTGATGGGCCTGTCGTGGGGCGACTGGGGCGTCGGGGTCGCGGGGCTCGGCCTGTTCGCCCTCATGCTGGCGATGCTCGGCCAGTTCTGGATCTGGGCCGGGTTCGGCGCGGTCGGGGCGGCGCTCGCGTTCGCGCTGCGGTACGGTCTGGACCGCCGCGTCGAGCGGCAGCGCCGGCCCCAGATCGAGGGGAGCGAGCGGCTCATGCGGCGGCTCCGCATGCAGGGGCTCGACGAGGAGGAGATCGCGCAGTTCGTGGCCAAGTACGCCGGCCGCGACTGGGAAGAGTTCTTCGAGGAGCTGTTCGGGTACGAGGTGAAGCTCCAGACCCGGGCCGTGCTGCTCCGGGGCGGCGCGGCCGGGGTCCGCGAGAAGCACGCCGCGTGGCGGGAGCCGCTCGTGGCGCTCATGGACCGCGTCGAGACGGCCCGCAGGGCGGCCCGCGAGCAACAACTCCTGCTCGCCGTCGAGCGGGCCAACCTGCTCGCCGCGGGCGTCGACCCCAGGGCCGCCGACAACCAGGCGAAGGCCGCGGCCGAGGCGATGGTCCAGGCCGCCGGGCACGTCCGCGAGGCCGAGGCGTACCGCGCGATGGCCGCGACCGCCGCCACCCCGGTCGCCCCGGTGAACGTCCGCCAGGCGGTCGTGGCCCAGCAGCCCCAGGCGTTCGAGCCGCCCCCGGCCCGCCGCGAGGTGTTCGGCCCGCTCGTCAACCTGTTCGTCGGCACGCACGTCCGCGCCGCGCTGGCCCTCGTGCTGCTCGCCGGGTGCGCAACGTGGGTCCACCAGAACGGCCTGCTCCCGGGGGCCGCGGTCCAGCAGCAGGCCGTGGAGACCCGCGACCTCGGTGCGCTCCAGGACACCGCCGCCGAGGTGCTCCGCCGGCCGACGCAGCCCCTCGCCCTGCCCGGCGTCCCGGCGCCCGCGACCGAGTGGGTCGACGGGTGGAACACGGGCGTGGCCGGGCTCCTGCTCGTCGCGTCGCTGTTCTACCGCGGCAACGTGATGGCCGTGTTCGCGCTCCTCGGCGCGGCCGTCGCCGCCGTCGGGCACCAGTTCGGGCTCCAGGCGGTCGAGCCGTTCCGCGCCGACCACATCGGCCTGGTCCTCGGCTCGGTCCTGGCGCTCCTCGGGTTCCGCCTGGGCCGCTGACCGCGCCGGCACGCCCGCCTTACTGCTGGACTAATCGCGCGCACCGGGGCATAATCCTCCCTGCCCATTCCGTCACCAGGGAGTGTCTCACTATGCGCAAGTTCTCGTTGTTCGCCGTCGCCCTCGCCTTCGCCGCGCTCGGTCTGGCGGGCCGACCGGCCGCCACCGCCGAGGACAAGAAGAAGGACGAGCGGCCCGACATCGTCGTGCCCTACGTCCCGACGCACGAGAAGGTCGTGGCCGCGATGCTGAAGCTGGCGGCCGTCAAGGAGGGCGAGACCGTGTACGACCTCGGGTGCGGCGACGGCCGCATCACGATCGCCGCGGTCAAGGACTTCAAGGCCAAGCGCGGCCTCGGCATCGACTTCAACCCCGAGCGGCTCAAGGACTGCGAGAAGCGCGTCGCGGAGTTGAAGCTGAGCGAAGAGGACACCAAGAAGCTCACGTTCAAGCAGGGCGACGTGCTGAAGATGACCCCCGAGGACTTCAAGGACGTGGACGTGGTGACCCTGTACCTGCTGCCGGCGGTGAACCTGAAGCTGATGCCGGTGCTCCAGAAGGGGCTGAAGCCGGGCGCGCGGATCGTGTCGCACGACTTCGACATGGGCGACTGGAAGGCCGACAAGAAGGAAGAGGTCGAGGCCGACCGCAGGCACACGATCTACCTGTGGACGATCGCCGAAGCGAAGAAGTAAGCCGCGACGCGACCAGATCCGAGCGGGGCGGCCATATGGCCGCCCCGCTCCCATTTCGGCCCTCTCGATAGTCCCCTCGCGGGCCCATTCGCGCCAGAATCCCTTGATTCGTCAGGCACCGCGACCCGATACCCGTCGTGCAACCGCTCCCCGTTGCCGAGGCCGCCCATGCTCACACGACGGACGTGGCTCCTGATTCCGCTCGTGTTCGCCGGGCACGCAGTCGCGGCACGGGCGCAGGAAGTCGCGCCCCCGCCCCCGCCGATAGTACCGCCCACTTGTGAGATCGCGACCGCTCCGCCCGCGGCCCGGTGGTACGCGGGGGTCGATGTGCTGTGGCTCGCCCGCGACTACCCGACGGACGCGCTCCTCGCACAGACGGTGAACGCGAACGCCTCGACCATGTTCCGGGCGGTGCCGATCCCCGGCGCGCCGGTCATCACCCTCGGCAGCGTCTCGGACACCGCGGCGCAACCGGGCCTGCGCGCCACGGTCGGGTTCCGCGTCGCCGACCGCACGAGCGTCGAACTCGGGTACTTCGGCCTCCAGCATTGGGCCCGGTCCGCGAGCATCCTCGGCCGCGACCCGCCGTTTGTGAACTCGCCGTTCATGGGCAGCTCGATCATCTACGAGAACAAGAGCTTCGACACGAGCATGACGGCCCGGTACGCCTCCGAGATCCACAGCGCCGAGGTGAACGCTTGGCGGGCGTTCGATGTGGGCAACTGGACCGGCTCGGCGCTCGGCGGGTTCCGGTACTTCAACCTGTCCGAGCAGTTCAGCCTCACCGGGTTCCAGACGTTCCCGAACGTCCCGGAGGGCGCGCCGCCGGCGTCGCAGACGATCCGGGAGCAGACCCGCGTGACGGCCGACAACAACCTGTTCGGTGCGCAGATCGGGGCCGAGGTCGGGCGGGCGTTCCTGAACGACCGCGTCGGGTTCGGCGTGAACGGGAAGGTCGGCATCTTCGCGAACAGTGCGAACCAGTTCACGACGAACGGCGCGGGCCTCGTCACCGGCGGGTCGGGCACGTCCGTGCTGGCGGCCGGCCGCGGCCGCACCGACGTCGCCGGGCTGTACGAGGGCGGCATCACCACGACTGTGCGGGTCACGTCGCGGGTCACCGTGCGGGCCGGGTATCAGGTGCTGTTCGTGCAGGGGCTGGCCCTCGCGCCGACGCAACTCGCGCAGACCGGAACGGCCATTCGCGACTCGTTCGTGTTCGTCCCCGGCTCCTACGTCCCGCGCGACTTCACGCTGCCGGTCCCGGCCACGAAGCTCCCCGCGCCCGGCACCGGGTCGGGCCTCGACACGAGCGGCAACCTGCTCCTGCACGGCCCGTTCGTCGGGCTCGGCGTCTCGTACTGACACCGGGTCCGGTTGATTGCTAACTGTAGCCGGCCTCTGTGAGGCCGGTGCGTGGGGGCCACCCGAAGCCCCGGCCACAAAGAGCCCGGGCACAGTTTAGGCTAATCGGAATAGGAAACGCACCCCTCAGCG
>NZ_JBHYGG010000117.1:0-11087 GCF_051859125.1 Gemmata sp. | reverse complement strand
GGGGTCAATGTGACCCCTCGCTCGGCGCTCGGGCTCGGACCCGTAACTCGGACTACTCGCGGCCGGCCCAAATGGGCCGGCCGCTTCGTTTGATGCGTCCGGTTCATGGTAGGCGACTCGCTCCGCGAGTCGCGCCGCGGCGCAAGTGAGGGCTCCCGGTGTGCCGCGACGCCCGGATGGTGTCACTCGCGGAGCGAGTGACCTACCCACGACCGGCCGCGTCGCTTGGTAAGAACCGCCGCGGGGTAAGCTTTACCGAGTAGTTCTTGCAAATGGGTGAAACGAAATTACACGGTCGGAGCCCGACGCCGAAGCCGGCAGAAAATCTTTCGGAGCGCAAGCGCTTCTGCAAAAACAGCTTGGGAACTGACAGTGCGGCCGGCCGGGCGTTTGGCGCGCCGACTGCTTTAACCTCTCTCGTCGCAACGGTTCCCCCAGAGCCAACGACATAACGGGCCAACGGAGTTCCCCCAACCACCCGCGGCCAGGCCGGATTCCCCCAAGTAACCGGCCAAGAACACGTTTTCTTCCCCCCGAACGAGCCGCCCGGTCCCCCCCGGGCGGCTCGCTCTATTTGGTGGGCACCCCACGCACGCCGCTCTCGCCCCCGGAAGTTCGCGGGTCGGCGCTTTCACGCGACTCGCCGGCGGCTGTATAATCACGGGACCGGTCCCGACCGACCCCGCACGACGCACACGCCAATGAACGCTCCGCTGTACGTGACGCCCCCGCCCGTGGTCCCGCTGCCCGAGGCGCAGCCGCCACAGGTCGGGGTGGTGCCGCAGTTGCTCCGCCAGTTGATCGGCCTCCAGCAGCAACAGAACAACCTGCTCAAGACGATGGTCGCGCAGCACGACAGCGGCACCCGGTGGCGGAACTTCCTGGCCCGGTGGGCGGAGGAGTTCCCGAACATCGGCCCGGCGTGCAAGCAGGCCGCCCCGGTGCTGGAGCGGGCGTACCTGAGCCTGCTCCGCGAGCTGACCGAGCGGGTGACCGCGCCCGACGCCGACGACCTCGAGAACGAGTTCGCGCTCGGCGAGTTCCTCGACCGGTTCGGGATGCGGCTCGGGCAGCTCAGCAACATCCTCGGCCAGGTCGGCCCGCTGGCCGACGCGACCCCCGTACCGGCACCGCCGCCCGATCCCGAGGAGAAGGGGTGAGGGCGGCGAGTGGCGCGTGGTGAGTCGGTGGAAGAAGCGATCCGCACCGTCTTCCCCACCACGACTCGCCGCTCGCCCCTCGCCCCTCGCCCCCTCACGACACGACCGCCGCCGGACCCCCGCATGGACCTCGCACCCGCCGACCTGACCCGGATCCGCGACCTGTACTCGCAGGGGCTGTACCGCACCGCCCACGCCGTCGCGGCCGCGCTCGGGCCGATGCGGGCGTGGGCCGGCACCCCGGCCCGGCTCATCGGGGGCCGCCTCGCGATCCAGCTCGGGGCCGCGGCCCTCGGCCGCCGGATGCACCTGCTCGCGTACCGCAGCACCCCGTCGCACCCCGAGGCGATCTACTACCACGCCCGGTTCCGCATGGAGCGGTTCGGCCCGCTCGCCACCTGGGAGTTCATGCGGAAGAACCCGGACTGGTCCGAGGCGTCCCCGGAACTGCACGCCGACTGGCTCGCGCTGACCGCGTTCACCGCCGCCCGGCTCCGCGACTTCGACCGGGCCGAGCGGTGGCTCAACCGGGCCAACACGGTTGCCCCGGACCGCCCGTGGCCGTGCATCGAGCGGTCGAGCGTGTACGAACTGGCCGACCGGCTCGACGACGCGCTGGCCGCCGCGCGCCGGTCCCTGGAGATCCAGCCCCTGTTCCGCCCCGGCGTGCAGTCCGTCGCGCACGTCCTGGTGCGCCTGGGCCGGGACCGCGAGGCGCTCGACGTGCTCACCGAGGCCGAGGCGAAGCTGGAGAGCGGCCTCGTGTCGGCGCAGCTCGCGGCGGTGCAGAACGAGATGGGGCACCACGCCGACGCCCGCCGCACCCTCGACCGGTACGCCGCGTTCTCCCCGCTGCTGGACGCCGAGGCCGCCAAGTGGCTCGCCGCCCGCCGCGCCGACACCGCCTACTTCCTCGGCGAGTTCGGGACCGCCGCCGCCCACGCCCGCGAGGTGAGGGACCCGTTCTACGACCGGTTCGCGACTTCGGTCGAGAAGTGGGGAGTGGAGCGTGGGCAGCGGAACGCACCGGACGGGCCGGGCGAGGGGCGCCCGGAACTGCCGCCGCCTTCCGACGAGTCTTCACTGTCCCCTGTTCACTCTCCACTCCCCACTGCCCGGACCATGCTCCCCCTCGACGCGAGCGGCGCGCCGCAGCCGGGGGTCGCCGAGGTGCTCGCCCGGTTCTGGAAGCACCCGCTGCCGAACCCCGGCCCCGAGGCCCCGCCGCCGCTCGACGGGCTCCCCGACGCGGCCGAGCGGGACCGCGCCGAGCGGGCCGGGTGGGCGTGCCGCGAGTTCACGCTCGCCGTCGAGCCCGTGGCCGCCCTGATCGGCCGCGGGGTGCCGTTCGTGCTCACGCTGGTCGAGGCCGGGTTCTCGCAGTCCCGGGTGTGCGTCGGGGCCGACGCGGTCCGCGGCAGCCTGTTCATGGCCGACGGCCAGGACCGCCGGCCCGCGGAAGCGCCCGTCGCCACGCTCCTGGAGCGGTTCGGCGCGTTCGGCCCGCGGTGCCTGGCCCTCGTGCCGCCCGAGCACGCCGACAAGCTCGCCGGCGTCGCCTTCCCCGAAGGCGAGGAGCGCGACGCGCTGTACGCGGTCCAGAGGCCGCTGCTGGGCCACGACCGGGCCGCGGCCGCGGCCGCACACGCGGCGCTGACGGAGAAGTTCCCCGGCACCCGGTTCGCGACGCTCGCGGACCTCGCGCTGGCCCGGTACGACGCGCACCCGGTCAAGCTCATGGCCGCGTACGACGCGCTGCTCGCGGCGCACCCGCACGAGGCGACGTGGGTGATGTCGAAGGCCACGGTCCTGCGCGAACTGAACCGCACCCCCGAGCGGGTCGCGCTCCTCGAGGCCGAGACCGCGTCGCTGACCGCCGACCCGCTCCTCATGCAATCGCTCGCCCAGGCGATCCTCCCGCTGCCCGCCCGGCAGGCCGAGGCGTCGTGGCTGCTGCGGCGCTCGGTGCGGAACCGGCCCACGGCGGCCGCGGGGTACTTCCTGCTGGCGACCCAGTGGTGGGAGCACCGGCGGTTCGACGACGCGACCGAGTTGTACCGGTTCGCCGCGACGCTCGACGACCGCGAGGACCAGTTCGCTGAGGCGTACTTCCGCGCGGCCCGCGCCACCGAGCAGGTGCCCGAGGTGCTGCGGCTGTTCCAGCAGAAGGCCGGCCGTGCCGCGGTGCCGGCCCCGGCCGCGACCCGGGCGCTGTTCCACGCGCTCATGGACCGCGACGAGCCCGAGCAGGCCGCCGCCGCGCTCGACCAGGCGATCACCAAGCTCGCGGCCGCGAAGCCGGCCGACCCCGCGCCCCCGCGGCCCGAGGACGCCGCGCTGGGCGACCTGCTCCTGTTCCGGGCCGAGTGCCACGCGGCCGCCGGCCGGCACCCGGAGGCCGACGCCGACCTCGCCGCCGCCCGGCCCCTGGTGCCCCTCGCGGCGTGGCACAAGGCCGCGGCCCGCGTGAGCCGCATCAAGCCGGACGTCGCCTCGGCCGGGGCGCACTTCCTCGAAGTGGCGAAGCTCGACCCGCTCGCGGCCGACACGCACCGCACCCTCACGGCACTGCTCGCGTCGACCGACGGCCGCGCCGCCGCCCGGACGCACCTCGCCCAGGCGTGCCAGAAGTTCCCGCACCACTACCCGCTGCTCAAGCTCCGGGCCGAGTTCCTCTCGGGCGACCCGGACGCCGACGCCGACCGCGCCATCCTCGGGATGCTGGCCGACTGCGGCGACGACGCCTGGGCGCTGCGGCAGCGGGCGCTGGTGCTCGCCGAGCGGAAGCGGTTCGACGAGGCGTTCGCCCAGCTCGACCGGGCCGCGGCGCTCGAGCCCGGGCACCCGTGGCTGCACGCCGTCTCGGCCCAGGTGCAGAAGCGGGCCGACAAGACCGACGAGGCGCTGCGGTCGATCCGGGCGGCGCTGGCCGCGAACGTGGACCAGGAGCCGATGGTTACCGAGCTGGTCCAACTGAGCCGCGGCCGCACCGAGAAGCGGGCCGCCCTCGACTTCCTCGCCGAGCAGCTCCGCGCCCAGCCGCACACCGGCGAGGGGCTCGTCGCGTTCGTGGACCAGGCCCGGCAGGTGTACACCGACCCGGACGACCACTCCGAACTCCTCACCACGCTCGAAGAGGTCCTCGACGAGCGGCCCGACCTGTGGCAGGCGTGGTCGGTCGTGGTCCAGCAGATGGCCGGGCTGATGCGGCTCGAAGAGGCCCACTCGCTGGCCCGCGAGGCGGCCGGCCGGTTCCCGCTGCTGGCGAAGCTGTGGCTCGACCTGTCGCAGGTGCTCCAGGCGATGGGCAACGCCGAGGCCCGCGTGGACGCGCTGCGGCAGGCCGTGGCGGTCGCCCCGGGGTGGTCCGTCGCGGCCCGCGAGCTGGCCGACGCGCTCGACGACGCGGGCGAGCAGGACGAGGCGATCGCGGTCATGGAGCGGGCCGCGCTCAAGTCCCCGCTCGACCCGTTCGCGCACGGGTTCCTCGCCGAGCGGCTCTGGGACGCGGGCCGGTCCCGGGAGGCGCTCGAGCGGGCGAAGGCGGCCGTGCGCCACGAGCCCGGGTACGACTGGGCGTGGCACGTGATCCAGCACTGGTCGGACCGGCTGGAGGCGCCCGACGAGCCGGTCGAACTGGTCCGCGAGCTCACCCGCGACCGGGCCGGCGACCCCCGCGTGTGGCTGCGGCTGGCCCGGATGCTCCACCACCCGCGGTACAACGACGAGGTGCTCGCGGCCCTCGACCGGGCGACGGCGCTGGACCCGAAGAACGTCGAGGCGCACGACCTGAAGGCCGAGCGGCTCGCCGACATGGGCCGGTACGACGCCGCGCTGGCCGCCGCGCAGCCCCCGGAACTCATGGCCGAGCTGCCGTTCATCCTCCAGGGCCGGGTCGCGTGGGTCGAGGCCCGCCGCGGGAACTACGCGGCCGCGATCCCGCCCATGCAGGCGCTCGTCGCCGTGGACCCGAACTACCTGTGGGGCTGGCACCAGCTCGCCGAGTGGTACAACGAGACCGGCCGCACCGAGAGCTACCTCGAGGCCGCGTCGGAACTCGTGCGGCTCCAGCCCGGGCACCCGGTGTCGCTTAGCATGCGGGGCGAGGCCAAGCTCCAGACCGGGGACCGCGACGGGGGCAAGGCCGACCTCCGCGAGGCGCTCAAGGTGAGCGCCAACTACTCGCCGGCCGCGGCCATCCTGTTCGACGCGTGCCTCGCCGACGACGAGGTCAACGACGCCCGCAAGGTGCTGGCCGTGTTGCAGGAGCACGCGGCGGTCCCCGAGGTCGCGGTCAAGCAGATCCAGCTCGCGGTGCGGACGGAGGACGCCGAGGCCGCGCTCCGGTCGTTCGCCGAGGTGTGCGAGGGGGCCGGGCAGTCGCCGTACCCGGTGCAGTCGGCCCTCACCGAACTGCGCTCGGCCGGGTGGGGCGAGCGGGCCGAGCGGGTGATGCGCGACGCCTGGCAGGGCGGCGGCCCGTTCCACCCGTGGGTGCCGGTGTTCTGGATCGACTCCGAGGACGGTCGGGCGGCCGAGCCGGGCGAGCGGGTCCGGGCCGCCGACGCGTGCATCAAGGCGTACCCCAAGTTCATGCCGGGGCACGACAGCAAGGCCGAGCAGCTCGCGCTCGTGGGCCGGTTCGACGAGGCGCTGGCCGCGTGCAAGCCGCCCGACCTCGACCCGCTCCCGCTCGAACTCCGGGGCCGGGCCGCGTGGATCGAGAACCGCCGCGGGGACCGCGCCCGGGCCATCAGCCTGATGCGGCAGCTCGTGACCGAGAACCCGACGTTCGTGCTCGGGTGGCGGCAGCTCGCGACGTGGTACGACACCGCGAACCGGCCCCGCGAGTGCCTCGAGGCGTGCGAGCAGTACGTCAAGCTGGAGCCGACCAACCCGGTGGCCTACGTGTACCGCGGGGAGGCCCGCCGCGGGACCGCCGACCGCCGCGGCGCGCTGGCCGACTTCCAGCGGGCGTTCGAGATCGACCCGACGTTCGAGGCGGCCGGGCTGAACCTCATCACCGAACAACTGGCGACCGGCGACGCGGCCGGCGCGGCCCGCACGCTCACCGCGGTCACCGAGCACTCCGACGGCCCGCTCGTGAAGCTCCGCGGGGTCCAGGTGCTGTGCCGGCAGGGCGACTTCGAGCAGGCGCTGGCCCGGTTCCGGGCGCTGGCCCAGGACGAAGAGGCGTCGCGGGGGCTGCTCCGCGAGGCGGTCCTGGCGTTCGACGCCGAGGGGTGGGGCGCGAAGCTGACGCCCGAGTTGCAGGACCTCGCGTTCGCCGCCGAGGGGACGCCCGACCTCGCCGGCCTGTGGGCCGAGCGGGCCGTGGCCGCCGGGTCGCAGGACGCCGTGTCGGACCGGCTCCCCGAGTTGCTCGCGGCCAACCCCGCTGCCGGCCGCGAGGTCGCCGTCGCCTACGTGTGGGCGCTGGCCGACGCGGGCAAGCCGGTCCAGGGGGCCGTCACGAAGTACAGCGAGGCGCTGCGGTCCCACGTGGCGACGTGGGCGCGGGCCGGGGCCGCGCTGGTCGCGACCGGGAGCCTGGCGCACGCCGCCGCGTGGCTCGCCGAGTGGCGGGACCGCGACGGCGTCGAGGCGTGGATGCTGCGGCCGCTCGCGATCGCGTACCGGGGGCTCGACAAGGACGACAAGGCCGCCGAGGTGTGCCGCGCGGCCGTGAAGCTCGGCGGCCCGGACGACGTGCTGGCCGACTTCCGCGCGTGGCTCGCGCTCGACCTGGCGCTGGCCGGCCAGACCGACGAGGCGGCGGCGCACGCGGCCCGCGTCGACAGCGTCACCATCCCGGACGGCACGCGGCTGGTGCTGGCGATGGCCGAGGCGGTGATGATGGTGGCGCGGGCCGGCCCCGGCGGGAAGGCGGCGGCGCTGGCCGAGGCGAAGGACCACCTGAAGGCGGCCGCCGCGGTCGGCCCGAAGGCGTACCCGGCCGGCGCGGCCCGTGCGTACCGGCGAGTCGTGAAGAAGCTCGCCGCCGACGCCGGCACCGTCGCCGCCCGGCTCTGGGCCGGCTGGCAGCGCATGTTCCCGCTCGTGAAGTGAGGGGCGGGAAACCGGGCGAACCCTGAGCGCCAGCGAGGGGGTGCGCGTGAACCCTCAACCAAGTGGTTGGTCCGAGCCCGAGCGCCGAGCGAGGGTTCACGTCCAACCCTCGCTCGGCGCTCGGGCTCGGACCGGACACCGATCCACGGGGCGTGACCTTACTCGTCCACGTCGAACACGACGACCTTCCCCGTGCGGGTGCCGCAGACGCCGGCGAGGCCGTCGGCGCTGGCGGTCACGCTCGTCAGCCCGCCGCAGCCCCAGTCGTACTCCCGCTCGATCGCCCACGAGTCCGCCGACCACACCCGCACCACCGGCGTGCCGTCCACCGTCGCGAAGTGCCGCCCCGTGCCCAGGAACGCGAGGTCACGTAGCATCTCCAGTTCGAGGTACGTCACCTGGCGCGTGACGTTCCCGTTGCGGGTGTCCATGACGTGGAGGGCGGACTCCCAGCCGAACACGACCGTCTGGCTGTCGCGCGAGAAGCCGAAGAACCCGTCGCCCACGTAGCGGACGCGCCGCTGTCCGTTCAACCCACCACTGACCGCGACGCGCAGTTCGAACAGATTGGTGCCGATCCCGGCGATGAACTCGCCGTTGGGACTGAACGCGAGTTTCGTGAACGGGGACCAGAAGTCGAACCCGGTCTTCGGCCGCAGCCCAGGGAGTTCCCAGCATTCGAGCTTCACCTGAGCGACGCGCCCGGACCGCGTCGCGGCGAGCGTCTTGCCGTCGGGCGACACCGCGACGCCGCCCGAAAAGGAGCCGGGGAGTGCGTGAACGACGCGGCCGACTCGAGAGTCGATGAGACTTCCGCCGGCTCGCTGATAGAGGCGCGCGACCCACGACGAGTCGGGGCCGAAGGCGACTTGGCCCATCTCGGGGACGAAGAGCCGGCCGGTGTCCGATTCGGCCGCGTGGCGGTGCAGCACCCGCCCGCTCACCCAGTCGCACACGGCCAACTCTCTCGACGTGGCCGCGGCCAGGAACCGGCCGTCGGGCGACACCGCCAGCTTCAACACGGCTTCTTCGAAGGCTTCGATCACTCGCATGGGCTTCGCGCGCTCCCTTCGGGTCGCGGCGGACAGGGCGGGTTTCAAATCCGCACTCCGCGTTCCGTACTCCGCATTTCACACGTCCACGTCCCACAGCGTCACCCAGCCGCGCTCGCCGGCGGTGGCGGCGGTCGCGCCGTCCGGGGCGAACGCGACCGTCCGCACGCGGCCGTTGCCCCACGCCAGCGCCCGCACCTCGGCGAGCGTGTTCGCGTCGAGCAACTTGACGCCGTCGCCGGACGCCACCGCGAGGAACTGCCCGCCCGGGTGGAACGTCAGCGAGCGGCCCACCGAGCCCTCCTCGACGGGCAACTCGACTTCCGCACCGGTCGCGAGGTCCAGCACCCGCACCCGGCTCCGCGACGTGAACGCGACCCGCTCGCCGTCGGGCGACAGTGCCCACCCGGCGATGGTTTCGTCCGGGCGGGTCGGGTACGGGTGGCTCGCAACGCTCGCGCCATCCGCGGGGTTGCGGGTCACGAATTGCCGCGCGCTCGACCGGTGCCCGATCAGCAGACCCGCGTCGCGGCGGTACGCGAACGGCCCGTCCCAGACGTACTCCTCGTTGATCTGCCAGAGCCGCTTGCGCACGCGGTCGCCGGCGAGGGCGTGTCGCGACAACTTGAACGTTCCGACCAAATCCGTGAAGGGCTGGTAGTGCGAGAAGACCACCGACGCGCCGTCCGGGGCGAAGGCGATGCCGCCGATCTGGCTCGGCCAGCCGTCGGGAAACGCCAGATCGGTCTCGACGCCGTCGGGCGTGCGGGTCCACACGCCGCCGGAATGGAACGCGACGAACAACCGGCCCGTGCCCGCATCGAAGTGCGGTGCGAGCGGGCCGTGCGACTGGGTCAGAGCAGTGATCGGCGGGTTCGATGATGCGACATCCCAGATGGCGACGCCGCGGCCGTTGCCGCCGCACACGAGGTGTCCCCCGTCGGGGCTGAACGCGAGGTGCTGGTTCGCCTTCACCCGGCCCGGAAGCACGCGCATCGCTCGGCCCCTCCACTTCACCCGGTTCCGCATTGTACTGCCGGTGCGCCGCGGTGCGAGCGGGCCGTGTTCGCGGTCCTTGCCGCGGGCGGGGCCGCCGTTATGCTGCCTCTTTCCCGCACCCGCACCCGGAGCCGCCGTGTCACGCAACCCGTCCGTACTCATCACCGGGGCGTCCGGCGAGATCGGCCACGAGCTGATCGCGCGGCTCACCACCGGCACCGCGGCCCGGCAGGTCGTCACCCTCGACCTGAACCCGCTCCAGCCGCAGCTCGCCGCCCGGGTCCGCCAGCAGTTCACCGGGTCGATCCTCGACACGCAGCTCCTCGAACGGGTCATCGCCGAGTACGAGGTGGACCGCGTGTACCACCTCGCGGCGCTGCTCTCGACCCGCAGCGAGTTCAGCCCGGCGCTGGCCCACAAGGTGAACGTCGAGGGCACGCTGAACCTGCTGGAGTTCGCACAGAAGCAGGGCGAGAGCCACGGCCGGCCGGTGGTGTTCTTCTACCCGTCGAGCATCGCCGCGTTCGGGCTCCCCGACGCGCCCACCAAGGCCGCGGCGGGGCGGGTGAAGGAGGACGACTTCAACTTCCCGACGACGATGTACGGCGCGAACAAGCTGTACTGCGAGCACCTCGGCCGGTACTACACGCGGCACTACAAGCAGCTCGCGGCCGAGAACCTGAGCGGCAAGGTCGACTTCCGGTGCCTGCGGTTCCCGGGGCTCATCTCGGCCGAGACGGTCCCGAGCGGCGGCACCAGCGACTACGCCCCGGAGATGATCCACGCCGCGGCGCAGGGCACCCCCTACGCCTGCTTCGTGCGGCCCGACACCCGCATCCCGTTCATGGCGATGCCCGACGCGGTCGAGGCGATCCTGCGGCTCATGTCGGCCCCCCGCGAGAAGCTCACCCGCACCGTGTACAACGTCGGCGCGTTCGCCCCGAGCGCCGCCGAGTTCGAGGCCGAGGTGCGGGCCGCGTTCCCGAGGGCGGCGCTCGGCACGACGGTGGACACCAAGCGGCAGGCGATCGTGGACTCGTGGCCGGCCGACGTGGACGACTCGACCGCCCGCCGCGACTGGGGCCACGCCCCGAAGTACACGTTCGCGTCGGCGTTCCACGAGTACCTGATGCCCAGCGTGCGGAAGCGGTACGGGGGGTGAGGCGGGGCGTGAAACGGTTGCGGCGGGTTCGGGGGAGGGGTCTCCGCAAACGAGGCGAACTCCTCGCACGAGCCCCGAACTCCTCGCACGAGCACCGAACTCCTCGCAAACGAGCCCCGACTCTTCGCCAACGAGGGGGGGAGCCTCGCGAACGACCCGGTAGACTCCGCAACCGACGGGAGCAATTGTTCACCCCCGGGCAATCATTCCGTCCTGAACGGCTTCTGCGGAGTGGGGAGGTGGCGGGGTGAGACATCGCAGTTGGTGCGCGGTTCAGGTGGAGCCCCTCACCCGCGACTCGAAGACTCGTCGCGACCTCTCCCCGTCGGAACGGGGCTCAGCAAGTGCGGAGTGCGGAACGCGGAGTGCGGAACCCAAGACCCGGTCTTCATTCCGCGTTCCGCACTCCGCGTTCCGCATTGGCTCCGATGCCCCGATCTCGGGGGAGAGGTCGCCGCGCTTCGCGGCGGGTGAGGGGGTGAAGGCCCGACCGAGTCCGGTCAGGTTTGCGTGGTTGGTGGACTGCGATCCGGTCAGATTCGCGTGGTTGGTGGACCGGGATCGCGGTGCCCCCGCCCCCCCCCCACCCCGCCCCCCCGGCCCCCCACACCCCCCCCAACCCGGGCGGGGGGGTGTGTTGGGGGG
>NZ_JBHYGG010000116.1:0-11094 GCF_051859125.1 Gemmata sp. | reverse complement strand
TCATAACCGATTAGAGGCTGCCACAACGACTTGCGGTTCACCAGACAGAGCCTAGAACTGCCGCAGGAAGCGGAGGTCGTTCTGCCAGAACAGGCGGATGTCGTCGATCGCGTGCTTGAGCATCAGCATCCGCTGCGGGCCCATGCCGAAGGCGAAGCCGGTGACCTTGTCCGGGTCGTAGCCGCCGGCCCGCAGCACGTTCGGGTGGACCATCCCCGCCCCCAAGATCTCCAGCCAGCCCGTGCCCTTGGTGAGGCGGTCGCGGTTGGGGTCGTCCGCCGGCCAGTCGATGTCCACCTCGATGCTCGGCTCGGTGAACGGGAAGTAGCTGCTGCGGATCCGCACCTGCCGCTCCGGGCCGAACATCCGCCGGGCGAACGCGGTGATCGTCCCCTTCAGGTCGGCCATCGTCACCCCCTCGCCGATGACGAGCCCCTCCACCTGATAGAACTGGATCTCGCTCCGCGTGCTGATCGCCTCGTTCCGGTAGCACATCCCCGGCAGGATCACGCGGATCGGCTTGCCGGCCGCCTCGCGCATGACGTGGATCTGCCCGGGTGAGGTGTGCGTCCGCAGCACCACGCCGGGGGTCGTCGTGAAGAACGTGTCCCACATGTCGCGGGCCGGGTGGTGCGCCGGCATGTTCAGGCACTCGAAGTTCAGCTCGTCCGTCTCGACCTCGCGGGTGCGGTACACCTGGAACCCGAGGTCCGCGAAGATGGCGTAGATCTGCCGCAGGATCTGCGTCGCCGGGTGCAGCCGGCCCCGCGGCCGCGACCGCCCGGGGAGCGTCACGTCGAGCGGGTTCGCCGTCAGGCTCGCTTGCAGCGCCTTGTCCTTCGCCTCGGCGAGCGCGGCGTCGTAGGCCCCCGTGAGGTCTTCCTTGACGCGGTTCACCTCCTTGCCGTAAGGGCCGCGCTGGTCCTTCGGGATCGTGCTGAGCTTGCCCAGCGCCGCCTTCACCAGCCCCTTGTCGCCAAAGAACCTGGTGTTCCAGCCCCGCAGCGCGGCCTCGTCGGCGCACCCGTGCAGTTCGGCGAGCCCCTGGGCTTCGAGGGTCTTCAGGTCGTCGGCAGCGTTGTCGGCCATCTCTCCGGCTCCGTCGGCAGAATTCGCTTCGTGATGGTGACAGGATACGACCGCGCCGGGTTCGCGTTCAGAAGGCCCGGCGGCGGGCGGCTTTGGCTGTGGACTTCGCTGCCCGAAAACGGGATAAGTACACGGAGAGGGCCGCGGGTCCCGTTGCGTCCCCCGACCCGGTGAGCGATCACGTCCGGGACGTCGCTGGTAAGCCCTCACTTCAGGAGAAGTGACTCTCCGCCGGAACCCCGGACACCGCCCGGAGGCGCGGCGACCGGGGGAGGACAGGTACCGTGCCGATCAAGTACCACATCGACCCCGACCGCCGTCTCGTCATCGGGTGGCTGGTGGGCACCACCACGGTGGCGGAGATGTTCGACTACGCCCGCGAGGTGTGGGTCCGCCCCGAGGTCGCGGGGTTCGACGAGGTCATCGACACCGGGCACGCCGAGGTCATCGAGAACCCCACCCCGGCGGCGCTGCGGACCCTGGCGGCCCGGTCGGCGGTGATGGCCGCCACCGTGCCCAAGGGCCGGTTGGTGATCGTGGCCCGTCAGCAGGTGCAGTACGGCCTGGGCCGCATGTACGAGGTGTACCGCGGGCAGGAACCGGGACGCACGCAGGAGGTCGCGGTGTTCCGCACGCTCGCCGAGGCGTCCGCGTTCCTGGGCACCGACGTGACGGCCGCGGTCCCGCCCAAGGAACCGCCGCCCGAACCGGCCGATTGATCCGGGTCAGTCGCCGCCGCAGCCCCCGCACCCCCCGCCGCCGCAGCCCCCGCCACCGTCCCCGCACCCGCCGGTGCCGCACCCCGACGTGCCGCACCCGCCGCTCGCCGCGGCCGTCTGCCGCGGGTACCAGTCCTGCATGAACGCGATGCTCGAGCCGGCCAGCGCCGCCGTGCCGAACAGGGCGACCGCCAGCGCCGCGTCGTGCGACCCGTTCCACGCGGAGCCGGTCTGGAGCGTTTGGTTCCGCTCCTTCAGCGCCGCCAGGGCGTGTTCGCCGCGGCGGGTCAACCGCGGCACCCCGGCGCTGACGACCGCGAGGCCCACGATCAGCCCGATCATTGAGGTGGCGATCAGGTACTCGACCGACTTCCCGTGCGTCAGCCCCATCGCGAACCGCGGCAGCGCCAGGCCGAGCATCACCGCGAGGAGCGGCGTCACGCCCAGGAGCCACGCCCGCGCCTTCGCGCCCCGCGAGAGCAGGTAGCCGTCGGCCTCCAGTTGCCGGGCCGGCGCGTCGTAGGCCGCGTGGACCGCCTTCGCGACCGGCGCCAGCGCCGCGGTCGTCTTCTCGACCGGCAGGCCCGCGAACACCGCCCGCTCGACCTCCGTCGCGCCGTCCCGCGGCGCGCCCAGGGGCACGAGCCGCTCGCCCCGGACGGCCGCGGAGCCGTCGGCGACCAGCCGCGAAGCGGCCGCGGTCGTGAGCCGCGCCGGGCCGCCGGCGAGGAACGCGACCTGCTCCCAGTCGAGGTCCGGCACCTCGTCGGCGACGGGTTCGGGGCCGCGGTGGTTCGAGATGATGACCCGCCCGAGGGCCACCGCCCCGATCATCATCGGGATGAGGAACCCGAGGAACTTCGCCCCGACGAGCGCGAACGGGTTCGGCCCGCCCTCACACCCGGGGACGAGCACCGCGACGGCCGCGAACAGTGCCGCCAGTTTCGCCGCCCCCCGCACCGGGGCCTTCGCGACCACCCAATTCTTGCTCGTGTTCACCGACCGGTGGTTCAGGTCATCGCCGAACCGGGCCTCCGGGCCGCTCCACACGTCAGAAGGCGCGTCGCACCCGAACGCCTCGCGGTACCGTTGCAGGGTGCGGGCGTACATCGCGAGGTGCTTCTCGTGCTCGGCGGGGCCGCCCTTGGTCGGCTCGTGGTGCAGGGGCCGGCCCAGCGCATCGCCGCAGAACCGCTGCCAGTAGCTCCGCGTGTACGTCAGGTGCAGGTGCCACGCCGCGTCCACGTCCTCGGACGGGCACACGGGCGCGTCGGAGGTCACCGAGAGGAACACGAACCGCTTGTACTCGGCGATCACGCGGTCGGCGCGGGCGCGCGACCAGCCGTTCTCTCGCGCGAGCCGGGCCGCGAACGGCAGGCCGACGCGGCCGCCGTCGATGTCGAAGGACTCGACCCGGGACAAGAGTTCAGAATGGTCCGAACGCATCCGGCACCCGTGGGAAGGAGTGTGAAACCGTCTGGCCTCACAGTGTACTTCGCCACGGTCCGGGTGTCGTTCGTGAAGACGAGAAGAAGGATTGGCCGCAACAAAGCACAGAAGTCACAAAGAAGACAGCCGATGATCGAGACCCGTGCGTCGGGTCTCGACTCGCTTCTTTATTGTGACTTCTGTGCTTTTTTGCGGCCAATCAGCGCCTTCGCTTACTTAGCGGCGACCGCCGGGGCGGCCGGCGCGGCGCTGGCGAGCGCGGTCTTGGCGATCTCGACGATCTGGTCGAACGTCGCCGGGTCGTGGATCGCGATCTCGGACAGCGCCTTGCGGTCGAGCGCGACGAGCGACAGTTGGAGCCCGTGGATGAACTCGCTGTACCGCAGGCCGCGCATCCGGCACGCCGCGTTGATGCGGACGATCCAGATGCGGCGGAACTGCCGCTTCTTCGCCTTGCGGTCGCGGAACGCGTACACCCGCGACCGGATCAGCGTGACGATCGCCTGCCGGAACAGGTTGTGCCGGCTGAGGCGGAACCCCTTGGTGAGCTTCCGCGTCCGCTTCCGCCGCGCCGCCTGAACCTTCGGACTACCCGCGCGAACCATGATTCAATTCCCAATGGTGTTGAGTTGTGTGTGTCGAACAAGAGCCGGCGGGGCGTGGCCCGCCCGCCGGGTCAGAGGACGCCGAGCGCGATCTTGTACTTCTTCTGCACGTTCGGGCGGTCGCCGATGACGCCCGCGGTGCGGAGCTGTCGCTTGCGCTTGGTGGTCATGTGCGCGTTCAAGTGCCGCCGGCCCACCTTGGCGTACTTCAGCTTGCCGGTGCCGGTCACCTTGATCCGCTTCTTGACGCTCTTGTTCGTCTTGTTCTTACTGGCCATTGGGGATGTCCTCCGTGCGGGGGAGCGGCGGCGGGAAATGAAAAAGGGAAAGGTCGAAAGGAAAATGAAGAACCGGTGCGTTTGGCGGGGCTTCTCTTTACTTTCTACCTTTAACCTTTTGAATTCCGTGCCTCCGGCTTGTGTCCCCCCGACACATGTGTGGCGTGCGAGCGGCCGAAACGTTCGGCCGGGCCGCCGGGGTCGCCGCGACGGGTCGCGGGTGGGAGCGGAACGCGCGGGACCCGAGGACGTTCTCGGGTTCGCGCGGCGGTCCGTTCGGTAATCGCTGATTGTAGGAGAGATCGAGTCGGGCGGAAAGGGCGGCGGCGCGGGAACCCGCGCCGCCGGACCGGTCAACCGTTGGGCTTGGCGGCCGGGGCCTTGGGCGCGGGGGCCTTCGCCGGGGCCGGGGCGGCCGCAGGCGCAGCGACGGGGGCGGCCGCCGGGGCGGGTGCGACCGCGGCGGGCGGGGCCGGTTCGGCCTTCGCGACCGGGGCCGCGGGGGCCGGCGGCGCGCCGTTGGCCGAGGCGGCCGGCTTGTCGGCCCTGTCGGCCGGCTTGGCCTCGGGCTTGTCGCCGGGCTTGGCCTCGGGCTTGTCGGCCTTCGGCTTCGCGGCGGGCTTGGCGGCCCCGCCGGGCTTCGGGGCCAGCAGCGCGACCATGCGCTTGCCTTCCATCCGGGCCGGCGACTCGATCTTGCAGTGTTCCTGCAGGGCCTCGAGGAGCTGGTTCATCACCCGCTGCCCCTCCTCGATGTGCTGCATCTCGCGGCCGCGGAACAGGACGTTCACCTGCACCTTGTCGCTGTGGTCGAGGAACTTCCGGGCCTGGGCGACCTTGGTGTCGATGTCGTGGTCGCCGGTCTTCGGGCGGACGCGGATTTCTTTGAGCTTCTGTTGGTGCGTCTTCTGGTGCGACTTCTTGGACTGGGCGTACTTGAACTTGCCGTAGTCCATGATCTTGCACACCGGGGGCCGCTCCTTGTCGGCCACCTCGACGAGGTCCAGCCCGGACTCCCGCGCCATCTCCAGCGCCTGCGAGGTCGGGACGATGCCGTGCTGCTCGCCTTCGGCTCCGATGAGGCGGATGGGGCTGATGCGGATCTGCTCGTTCATCCGGGGTCCAGCCGGGCCGCGCGGGGCGGCGTTGCGATCGAATGGAGGGATTGCCGTGTCTCCTTCTGTGCACAGGGTCGGGGTGTGGCCGGCCCGAGTAACCGGCTCCCGCCCCCAGCGCGACGCTCCACCGTCGGGCCCGGGGTGCGGGAAGAGCCTTTAACTCATTACACTTAACCCCTCGTCCCCGCGTCGTCAACATCCCGTGTAGAAAAAGTGCGGTTGCACCGGCCGGGGCGGCGGTTCCGGCGCGGCCCGCCCGGCCCGCGGCGGCGGCCCCCGGCCCGGCCAAAATCCGGCGGTCGCGGACCGAGCCCTTTCGCCCGGCGGCACTTCGGTGTAGGCTAGAGTCGTCAAACGACCTCACCCCCGGGGCGGAACGACGGGGCCGCCGCCGGCCGCCCGCCCGGGGTCGCACTCCCGGAGCGGCACGACCCGGACGCAGGAGCCCCGCCAGATGCGGTTCATCATCGCGAACGAGTTCTACCAGCAGATGCTCCAGATGCCGCACCACACGCCGGACTGCTACGTCCGGCCGGGCGAGTACCTGCACCACATGTACCTCGACGGGGTCAAGTACGCCATCGCCCCGGCGGTCCTCGACTGCCTCGCGGAGGCCGAGAGCAAGGGGGACACCGAGGCCGTCGCCCACCTGTCGCTGCACAAGCTCCACTTCGAGGCGCTCCTGGCCGACGCCGAGCGGACCGGCACCCTCACCGAGGAGGTCACCCTCCTGGGCGACGCGCCGCCGACCGACGAGGAGTCGATGCCCGCGACCGGCAGCACCTACGCCCCGCGGATGCCCTCCAAGTGGGAGGACCTGGGCCTGGAGCTGCCGTTCATCTACGAAGTCGCGATGCGCACCATCTACGCCCGCGGGCAGATCACCGGGAGCGAACTGGCCAACTCAATGGCCGTGCCGTTCCCGGTGCTCAACCCGGTGTTCCAGATGATGCGGAAGCAGAGCCTCATTGACATCGTGGCCCAGAAGGGCAACAGCGGCGACGCCGGGTTCGTGTACGCCATCAAGCCCCCCAAGGGCGAGGACGCCCTGCGGGACTGCCTGGAGAAGACCACGTACATCGGCCCGCTCCCGGTCCCGTTCTCCGACTACGTCGAGTCGGTCCTCGCGCAGACCGTCAAGAAGCTCATCGTCACCCGCCGGAGCATCGCCAAGGCTTTCGAAGACCTGATCATGACCGAGGACGTGTTCAACGAGATCGGCCCGGCCATCAACTCGGCCCAGTCGATCTTCTTCTTCGGGTACCCGGGCAACGGGAAGACCAGCGTCGCCGAGCGGATCACCCGGCTCATGGGCGACGCCATCTACGTGCCCCACGCGGTCGAGGCCAACGGCGCGATCATCAAGGTGTACGACCCGATCCAGCACGCCGCCATCATCGACGACGACGCCCGCGACGTGACCGAGACGATTTTGAAGAAGGGCGTGAACTTCGACATGCGGTACATCCGCGTCAAGCGGCCCACCATCATCGTCGGCGGCGAGCTGACGATGCCGATGCTCGACCTCAAGTACAACCCGGTCGGGAAGTACTACGAGGCCCCGCTCCAAATGAAGGCCAACGGCGGGATCTTCATGATCGACGACTTCGGCCGCCAGCAGGTCCGCGCCATGGACCTGCTCAACCGGTGGATCGTCCCGCTGGAGAAGAAGTACGACTACCTGAACCTGACCAGCGGCACCAAGGTCGAGGTGCCGTTCGACCAGTTGCTCATCTTCAGCACCAACCTGGACCCGCACCAACTGGCCGACGAGGCGTTCCTCCGCCGCATCAAGTTCAAGATCGAGATCCGCGACCCGAACGAGGCGCAGTACCGCCGGATCTGGGAGCTGGTGTGCAAGTCGCGGCGGGTCGAGTACGACGACCGGGGCATCGACTACCTAATCAACAAGTGGTACACGCCGGTGAAGCGGCCCCTGCGGATGTGCCAGCCCCGCGACCTGATCGACCAGATGATGAGCATCGCGAAGTACAACATGGAGCGGGTCAACTTCAGCCCCGACCTCATCGACGCCGCGTGCTCGACGTACTTCATCAGCGCTGAGAAAAAGGACTTCGGCGCCAAGGTGCGGATGGACTGACCCCGCGCGGTTGCGGAGTGCGGAACTCGGAATGCGGAACCCCGACCAACCCGGTGCGCTCGAAGCGCGACTCAAAGCCGAGGCCACGCGCCTCGGCTTTTCGCTTTCGGGCGTCGCCCCGGCGACCGAGGCCGACGGGTTCGCGCGGTTCCGCGGGTGGCTCGACCGCGGGTACGCGGGCGAGATGACCTACCTCCACGAGCAGGCCGACCAGCGGGCGCACCCCCGGTCGATCCTCGACGGCGTCCGCAGCGTGGTCATGCTGGGGATGGAGTACGGGCAACGCGGAGCGGGGAGTGCGGAGTGCGGAGTGGGTAGCAGTGATGCGGCTTCTGAAATTCCGCACTCCCCGCTCCGCACTCCGCACTTCCCCGGCCGCATCGCCGCCTACGCCCAGGGTCCGGACTACCACCGGTACATCTGGGACCGCATAAACGAACTGGCCGCGTGGCTCGAGGCCGAGGTGCCGGGGTGCCGCACCCGGGCCGTCGCCGACACCGCCCCCCTGCTCGAGCGCGACTTCGCGCGCCGGGCCGGGCTCGGGTGGGTCGGCAAGAACACCATGCTCATCAACCCGCGGCGCGGCAGCTTCTTCTTCCTCGCTTCGGTCCTCACCGACCTGGAACTGACGCCCGACCCGCCGTTCGCCGGGTCGCACTGCGGCACCTGCACCGCGTGCCTCGACGCCTGCCCCACGGCCGCGTTCCCCGAGCCGCACGTCCTCGATGCAACGAAGTGCATCAGCTACCTGACCATCGAACTCCGCTCGCCGGTGCCCGACGAGTTGCGGCCGAAGGTGGGGGACTGGCTGTACGGGTGCGACGTGTGCCAGGACGTGTGCCCGTGGAACCGCAAGCCGGCGCCGGGGCCGGTCGGGTTCCCGCACCGCACCGACCTGGAGTGGCTCAACCCGGTGGAACTGCTCGGGCTCGACGCGGCCGCGTTCCGGGCGCGGTTCAAGGCGACGTCGCTGTGGCGAAACCGCCGGCCGGGGCTGCTCCGCAACGCCGCGCTCGTACTCGGCAACACCGGCGACTCTCGCGCGCTCCCGGCACTGGAGAAGGCGTTAAGCGACCCGGAGGACGTGGTGCGCGACGCCGCGGCGTGGGCGATCGCGCGGATTCGCGAGCGGCATTCATAAACTACCCCCGCCGCTTCCTCTCCGGTCCCGCCCGTTCCGCCATCCGCAGGGGTGCCCGATGCCCGCGCCGGTCCACGTTTCGACCCACCCGCTGATTCAGGACAAGCTCGCGAAGCTGCGGGCGACCGGCACGAAGCCGCCCGAGTTCCGGGCGCTCGTCGCGGCGATCTCGCGGGAGCTATTCTTCGAGGCGACGCGGGACGTGGCGCTGAGGCCGGTGCTCGTCACGACCCCGCTGACGACGACGACGTGCCACGAGGTCGCCGAGCGGATCGGTCTGGTGCCGGTGCTGCGGGCCGGGCTGGGCATGGCCGACGCGATGCTGGAGGCGCTGCCCGACGCCGCGGTGTGGCACCTGGGCCTGTACCGGGACCACGCCACCCTCAAGCCGGTGACGTACTACAACAAGCTCCCGGCGAAGCCGAACATGGACCTCGGCATCGTGCTCGACCCGATGCTCGCGACGGGCGGCAGCGCGATCGCGGCGCTCGACATTTTGAAGGCGTCGGGCACGCCGAAGATGAAGTTCATCGGGATCCTGGCGGCCCCCGAAGGGGTCCGGGCGCTGCAAGAGGCGCACCCGGACGTGCCGCTGTACCTGGCGGCGGTTGACTCGCACCTGAACGAGGTGGGGTACATCGTCCCCGGGCTCGGGGACGCGGGCGACCGGCAGTTCGGCACTACCTGAGTCGTCAAGTTGCAAGTCGTCAGGTCGTCAAGTCAAGCAAAGAGGTTCCGGCGGTCTCGACTTGATGACCTGACGACTTCCCGACCTGCGACTACTTCAACGCTTTCACCCACCCCTCGAAGGCCTTGAACTGGGCCTCGACGGAGCCGGCCGGGCCGCTCAGGCGGACGTGCGTGGCCTCGTCGTTCTCGCCGACGATCACCCACACGACGCGGTAGTTGTCGAGGAGCATCTCCTTCGACGCGGGGTCCTGCGGCCGCTCCTTGTACTTCCAGGTGCCGGTCACGTCGAGGACGGTGACGGTCGCCCCCTTCACGTCCCACTTGCTCACCTTGGCGATGTCGTCGATCGTCTTGCCCTCGGGCGGCACGAACTGGTTCTTCCACTTGGGGAAGCTCTTGTCCGGGTTCGGGTGGCTCTCGGGGAACACGGCGACCTCGGCCCCGGGCAGGTCCTTCACCTCGGGGAGCCGGAACTGGTACGACCGCAGCAGGTTCGCCGGCTTCTCCTTCTTCCAGTCGGCCGGGGCGGTGGCCTTCAGGCCGCCGATCTTCGTCTCGGTGCCCTTGTCCTGGGCGGCCGCCGCGAGCGGCAGCGCGAGAAACAGGGCGGCGGTTGCAACGGAACGCATCGGGGACTTCTCCGGGAGGGGACAGCGCGCACGGCACCGGTTCGACGTATCTTCGCCCGCCAGGGTTCCGGCGGAAAGCGCCCGCGGGGGGATTTCTTGGGTGCCGAGGGTCTTGGGCCCTGGCGAGCGGGGGACGTGAGTCCCCCGGTTGAACTGAGTAGCAGCTACGAGTTGCACCGGGGGGACTCACGTCCCCCGCTCGCCAAAACACGCGGGCAGTGTGCTTCACTGCACCCGCAGGTTCCGCACCCACGCGGCCTCGCGGGCGAGTTCCGGGTCGGTCAGCCCGCCGGGGCGGAGGATCGCGGCGGTCGCGGCCCGGCCGCTCGTCAGGTCGGTTGCGGTCACCTCGATGCGACCGTTCGCCCCGACCCCGCACCGCACACGCACGGGCGACCCCTTCGGCAGGTCGGGCGGGAGCCCCTCGATCCAGCACTCGCCGACGGGGATGCACGCCTCGGCCTGGTGCGCCTCGCCCTGGAGGATGCGGACGCGGACGCGGGTCTGGTCGTCGGCGGCCGTGTAGTACACCTGCTCGGCGGCCGCGGGGAGCTGCGTGTTCTTCGGCACGAGCTTGTGATTGAGTTGCTCGTCGCCCTGCCGCACCTGCACCCCGAGCGAGTGCGCGTTCACGCTGATCTCGACGATGTCGCCGAGGTCGCCCGGCGGGGGCTCGGTGGCACCCGGGTCGGCCGCGGAGCGGATGCCGGCGTGGACCGCCGCGCCGCGGGCCACGACCTCGCTCACCGCGAGCGAGTGGTCGGGTTCGCGGCCGGTCAGATCCGCGAGCATCGTGCGGGTCGCCGGCATGTGCGTGCTGCCGCCGACCATCAGCACCTTGTCCACCTGCTGCCACGTCAGCCCAGTCGAGGCGAGCAGGTGCTGCGCCGTGAGCCGCGTTCGCACGAGCAGGTCGCGGGTCATCGTTTCGAACTCGGCACGCGACACGGGCACGGTGAGCCGGCGGCCGTCGTGCGACACGGTCACGCTCACCTGCTCGACCTTCGAGAGCGACCGCTTCGCGCGCTCGGCGCTCGCCTGGAGCGCCGCGTCCGACTGCGGGTCGGTCCGCGGGTCGGTGCCGAACTCCTTTGCGAACCGCTCGGCGGCGTGGGCCGCGATCCGGTCGTCCCAGTCCCGGCCGCCGAGCCGCACGTCGCCCTCAATGCCGAGCACCTGGAAGCGCTTCTTGCCGAGTTTCACGAGCGTCACGTCGAACGTGCCGCCGCCGAGGTCGTAGACGAGAACGGTTTCGGCGAGCGGGGGGCGTGAGCC
>NZ_JBHYGG010000115.1:0-11156 GCF_051859125.1 Gemmata sp. | reverse complement strand
CAGTACTTGGTTCAAGTACTCCAAGGACTCTCCACGCATAGTGCGTAAGCCCTAGGGGCACACGTCTTCATGCCGGGTTAGGGACCTGAACCCGCCGGTCGGGTCCAGGCTGCTCACGGGGTCGTGTTACCGACCGTTGGAAACCGGGCCTCCCGTGGACACACTGTTCACCAAGAGAAATCACCTCACTCGACAAGGAACAACTCCCGCCGGCGGGGGGCGATGTTCGGGTCCCAGTTCACCGAGAACGACCCGTTACCCCCGGTGGTCACGATGTTGCTGATGTACTGTGACCCGATGGTCTGGGAGTCGCCGTTCCCCGTCGCTTGGAGTGTGCCTCCCGCCGCGTAGAACGTTCCCGTGATCGCCATCGAGCTTCCCGACCCGCCGGTGATCTTGACTGTGTTTTCCGAGTCCCGTCGCTGGAAGATCGAGATCCCCTGCCACGGCCCAGACGTGGGCGGGCTGAGGGCGATCGAGCTCCCCGACCCGCCGGTGATGCTCAGGTTGTCGCTCGTCGAGGACGGGTCCATGTAGATCATCACGCCGCTGCCCGTCAGGCTCGCCCCGCTGAAGCTGAACGACGCCCCCTTGATGTAGTACACCCCAGGATCCATCGTCACCGTCGTGTTGCCGGTGAAGTTCAGGTTCGACGTGTACACCCCGGGCTTCAGGCTCACCTTGTTGCCGTTGGAGGCGGACTGCGCAGGCATCGTCGTCGGGTCGGGGACCGGCAGGTACCGGAGCGGGTCGGGCTGCTGCGGCTGGTTGGACAGCGTCGTTCCGGACAGCGTCGAGTTGTTCGTCGCGTTCCACCCGGGCGAGCCGGAGAGGCTGAAGGTCGGGGCCGAGATGCTCCCCCCGCCGTTGGCGATCATGCCCTCACTGCTCGTCGAGTTCACGAGCACGTTCGCCCCACCGGTGACCGAGATCGCGCCGTTGCCGCCGGACTGGAACGACCCCTTGAGCTTGGGGTCGAGGGCCATGATTCCGACGGTCACGACCGAACTGCGGCCGCGGCCGACCGCCCTCGCCCGGACGGGGATCCGGGCCGTCGAGCCCATGATGGTACTGAAGTACCGCGGTTGCTGCGCCCCGATGACGACCTCGGCGTGGAAGGGGCTCCCGACGAACTGTCCGCTCGTCGGCGGGATGTTCACGGTCACCGTGACCCCGTTTACCCCGTCGGCGTACCCGCCGGTGCTGGCGACCTTCTTGGCTAACGCGGCGATACTGCCGTCCGGGTCGAGCCCGGACGGGCTGGTCTGCCACCGCGCGTACAGTTCACCGGCCGCGGTCATCGCGGCCGCGTCCGCCACCGCCCGGGCGTTCTGGCGCTTCTCGAGAACGAACCCGCCGTCGATCGACAGGGCGAGAAACGAGAGCAGGCCGATCAGGGACACGGCCACAGCCACGACGACGGTTCCCTCGCGGCGTACCGCATTAGTCTTCATCATGGGGTCACCTTAGTATTCAATGGGATGGGTGCATGTGCTAGCAAGTTTGTACGTGCCGAACATGCCGGTATTCCAAGTGTACGTTACGGTCACTGACACGGAGTTCGCGCGGAACTCCACTCCGCTGTGACTGCCGCTGGGGTAGCGGACGGGGTCGTTGACGGTGACCGGTTGGGCCTGGAGGTTGCTCGCGTTCCACGCGGCCGTCACCGTGAGGGCCGACGGGTTCATGCCCGCGGCTTGGGGGACGACGACGTTGTTGAGCACCGCGTCCGCTGTCGCCGCGGCCTTTCTGGTCTCCTCCGCGTACTTCGCCCCGCGGACGCACGCATACCGCGCGCCCTCGGCCGCGAGGTAGTTGACCTGCTGCTTCCGGAACACGACGAGGGACATTATGAGGATGCCGAACACGAGCAAGAACAGAATCGGGTAGACCAGCGCGGCCTCTACGAGGGCCGCGCCGCGTCGCCGTGGGCGTCGCAGCAGCATAAGGCACCTTGGCTGAGTTGCTAGGGGGTCGAACGAGGGTGCGCCCGAGGAGCGCCCTCAATCACGTGGGCAACTGTCGGATCTCAACCGTCTTCGTCAATCTGACGGAGTCCGGGATGCCGAACAGGGACCACACGAACCGGGTCGCCGGTTGGAACTCGAGCGTCACCGTGACTTGGTAGGCGGGGTACGACTTTCCCCCGGATGTCACCGCAGCAGGACCGGACATCGTCACGGCCGGAGTCGGGTTGAGGCCGGGCGCGGCAGCCAGGGACGCGGAGGTGACGTCGGCGTGGCCGCTCTCCCGGCGGTGGGCGGGGTTGTCGTCGGCCGCCCACCGGGCCCCTGCTTGAGCGCAGTTGTCGACCGCCATCTTGAGGTAGAAGACGCGGGCGAAGTCGGTGCCGATGAGAAAGAGGAACAGGAGGAACGGTAGGAGGACAGCAAGTTCGACGGCGCTAGCTCCCTTGCGTCCTCTGGAGTGGGCGAGAAGCATAAAGCCTCCAGTGGGGTGACACGGCGTAACGGCGTGTCGGGTTCAGCAGGTGTGTCGCGATCTGCAGTGGAGTGTGGCGGGTTCCCCGGTCAATAAGGGTGTTGGAACGAGGACGAGGTACCACAGCACCCCGACTCCCATAATCACCATAACGTCGATTCGCGCCACGTGAGACGCGAACCAAAGCTGGGATTCCAAGATATTGCAGTTTTTTACTTCGGTTTGCGGTCGCGACCTCAAATACGATTTCTACGGCGAATAGTGCAAGGATTGCGACTTCTGCTGACGCCAACTCCTGTGCTCAAATCTGAACCGAGGACCTCAACCGTCGCTGAATCCCAACGGCGCCGTGCGGGACCATTTTCTCACTTCACCAACGGAACGGCGGATTTCCGAAGCGCTCCCTATGCCAGGTCCCGGAGGGTGACGTGTGGGCACTCGGGCCCTAGTGAGGGGCCGGTGCAGGCCGCGGCGAGCAGGTCTTGCGGTTGATTTTGATATGTACCACACGCGGCTGTCCAACAGCGAACGCATGTGTCGGAAGTTCCATTGTTCGGTGTCGGGTTTTGGGCGCCCTGACGGGCACCGCGTGTGCGAGTCGAATCCTCTGCTTCAAAGCGACGCGTGGCGTTTCAACTGCCTCTGGGACTTCGAAAGAATTCGCGTGGGCAGCCACATTGGCGTGGGGCGTGTCGGAGAACCCGACACGCCCCACGCCAATATGGCGGTGTGTCCCTCGAAGTGGTACGCGGGCCGTGGTCCGTCCGGTTCTTTTTCTCACGCGATCGGCCCTGGCGCATCTGTTGAGTCACGCGACCGCGCATGGTCCGCCGGCAGTTGTGTTCTGCTGGCGGATGCCCGGTCAGTCTTCACCTGCGCGGGCAGAGGCACGCTGCTACGGGCATGCCTTTCTTCGGTTGATGCGATCGCCGCCTTGGTGCCGCACCTCGGCCGCGGTACGAGTGAGCGCGTGCGTGGGGAGACGACATCAAGGCGGGTGGCGAGGGGTTCGGCCGGGTGAGCCCGCATGCGCGCCGTGGCTCCGTCCGTGGACTGCTCGGCGGCACCGAGTGGAAAACCCGCTGGGAACTGGCCAAGCGCTTGGACGACCCGTCGCCCGGCGGCGTCCCAGCCGGCTCGGGTACGTGCGGGAATAACCGGATGCCCGACAAGTTCGCGTGGCTCGTATCCGACGCGTTACTCGGCCCGACCGCGGAGAAGGGTGCATCCGAGCCCGAGGCTGCCGAGAAGAAACCGTTACGGTTCAGCCGTCTCATGAGGCGCGCCCCGACCGGCCGGCCGTTCTGCCCGCGCCAGAGCGGTTCCTGATCCCAGGGTGAGTCGGTGATATACCTGCGAAAGATAGCCGGCGGACTGCTCTTGTTCTTGGCCGGAGCGGCCGTGGCTTCGGCTGCCGCGTCGAGACTCGACGATGTAGAGGGCAACTCTCGTGTCTGGATGTCCGGGGCCCTGACCGTCGCAGCGGTGCTGACCGTTGTGGCGGGGTGGCTCCTCCGCCAACGGCGATCCCCCGACGAGGACGCTCCGGACCGCCCGAACCGGCAGTCCAGGTGGTGGTAGAGGCATTACGGCGGGCCGCGGGTGGCTTCTCGGTCCTATCAGCCGATGGCAGAGGGCACTGTTAGTCGTGATCTTTGACCTGCGAAGTTGGTCGCAGGCGGTAGGCCCCTTACCAGTCCGGCCTTCACACCTGGCGACCCAGCAAACCAGCACTCTCAACAGCCACAACAAGCTGGCTCAAGCGGCTCCAGCAGCCCTCGCGTCATACTCGGCTTGCCCGCACCAAACGCGGACCGCCCCTCCATCCCCGGGTTCTGGGCGACCCGCCGGCACGAGGTGTCGCTTGGTCACATTCGCTCGCCCACGGAGCCCCGTTCGCCGAGCACCCCCGTCTTGGAAACGTGCGCGAATAGCCGCTCAACGAACTCGGTCTGCTTCCGCCGCGACCGCTTACTCCTCCGTCCTGCACGCATCGTCAGTTTCCCTCCGTCGCGATCGGCCACTCCTCCGACTCGTCCGTCCGGACCTACTTCTCCCGTCTTAGCTTATGGGATCATTTTAATTAGATTGAACATAATTTAGTAAATATGTACGCTGAATTAATAGAATATTAGGTCCTTTCAGTTTCGAGCTGATTCTGGCAATAACTCGGCTCGTCCGAGATGTCGGTTCCGTGGCGGCCGGTTCCCTGTTCTGGGAGCTCCAGGGCCTCGGGGAACTCGGGCTCGGCGCCGAAGAAGCCGTACCGAGGAGGTACTCGAACGCGGCTTGCCACTCGGCCTCGATCGAAGCCGGGGGAACCCGGGCCTCCTGGAGGGCCGGACGCGACCCGAGAGACTTGCATCGCTGCCCCGCCACGGCGACCTTTGGGTTCGGACTCATCCCCGCCGCATAAACGCGTCCAGCGCGGCGAGCCCCTCGGCATCCAGGCACGTGGCCCCGGTGGCGATCCCCGCCTCAGCTTCCGACGCTTGGTGCTCGGGGGTGAGTGTGGTGAGAAATGCGTACACTGTGGTCAGCCACCCGGTGTGGTGCGGGTGGCACGGGTCCAGGTCCTCGGGGCTGAACGCCCCGGCCAGCAGGCCGCGGGCGAACGCCACCGGGTGGTCGGGCACGGGGCGGCCCGGCTTCACCCGCGGGATCTGCTGCTCCAGCGCGTCGAAACGGCGGGACAAGGTCACGGCCGGGCCTCCGCCGGAGTTTCGACGAGCAGTTCTTCGAACCGGATCTGCCGATCGACCGCGGCGAGGATGCCGGCCTCGATCGCCGTGGGAAACGCGGTCGGGTCCTCGGCGAACAGCGCGGTGAGTTCCTCGATCCGATCGCACACGCGATCCCCGGGTTCGGGAGCACGGTGCCGGTCGGTGGTCCGCTCGGCCGCCCGCACGCGGTGCCGCAGGTTCATGAGCCGCCTCCGTTCGATCCGTTGCGGGCGAGCACGGCGTCGGCCTCCGTGCGGGAGGTGACGACGACCTCCTCGACGTACACGACGTGGGACCCGCCGCACCGCTGGCACCGGCCGCGGCGCTGGGCACTTGACCCTCGGGGGCCAGCCACCGGACCCGCGGATCGCACGCCGGCAGGGCTCTCATCAGCTTCTTCAACCGGGCCGCCAGCCGCACGAGTGGTCCTCCGGGTCGGGCCGGCCGTAGGCCGCGTAGGAGGTGGCCCCGCCGCACGCGGGGCACGCCGGGAACGGGCGGATGGGGTCGTCGAGACCGACGGGGACGGCGAGCCCGCACGCCCCGCAGTGGTGCCCGGCCCAGTACCGGTGGGGCGGGTCCATCACCCACGCCACCAGCGCCGCCGGAACCCGAAACCCCGGTGCCGCGGGGCGGGCCCACGGGGCCAGTGGGGCGGACGTCCACGACGCCAGGGCCTCGACGTCCGCGTCGTACGGCCCGCCCAACTTGGCTGCGAGGGCGGCCCGGAACTCCGCGGGCACGAGGGCCAGGACCTCGGCCCACGGGTCCGGCTCGGGACCGGTCGGGGCGACCGGCGGCCCGATCGCCCAGGCGGCGAGCGTCTCGAGCCGGGCGACGCGAACGGCGGTCCTTAGCATCGCGGTTTCTCAGGCGTACAGGCCGCGGGGGCCGGGCGGGTCCTGGTCGGCGAGCCGGGCCTCGAGGGCCGCCATCCGGGCCTCCAGGTCGGCCACCTCCCGCAACTTCATCCCGAGTTCCAGGACCGCCCGCGCGGCCCCGAGCCGGACCGTGGCGGGGGCGTCCTTCTGCAGCTGGAGCAGGGTCCGCACGGCCTCGCCCGCGGCGGCGGTGAGCATCCCGGCGGCCCGGGCCACCATGTCGGCGCGGGGGGCCTGGAGCCGGTCCTTGAACGCGGGCTCGCTCAGGCGGCGGTAGATGGTGCGGTCGGTGAGGTTGCACTGGCGGGCCGCGGCCTCGACCGTGGCCCCGCACGCCAGGGCCAGGAGCAAGGCGTCCTCGTTCTTCTTCCGCTGTTCCGCCACGGCACGCCTCCACAAAGTCACAGGGGCCCGTCTACGAACTCCGCGTCGCACACGATCAACAGCCCCTACGGGGCCATCCGCCCCTCGGGCACCGCGGGGCGGCCCGCGGCCGGGTCGTACACCAGGACCCCGGCAGTCGAGCCCCGGGGCCCGTCGGCGTGGAGCCCGAGGGGGAGCCCGCCCGAGCGGCCCATGGGGACCGCCTGGACCACGCTGAATTGGTCGGCCCGGGGCCGGTCCCGGACCGCCCGCTCGGCCCGCTCGGCCCACTCGAGCCGCCGCCCGAGTCGCATGTGCCGCCCCCGCGTCAGGATTGTTCCGGGGTTCATCAGGGAGCGTGCCGTTCCGCCGTCTTTCCGGTCAGCTGCTCGTAGCGAGACACCACGACGTCGCAGTACCGGGGGTCGAGTTCGAGGAGCGCGGCACTCCGCCCGGTCTGCTCGGCGGCCACCAGCGCGGTGCCGCTCCCGGCGAACGGGTCGAGCACGGTCCCGCCCGCGGGGCACGAGTTGCCCAGGAGGTACGCGAACAGGTCCACGGGCTTCGGGGTCGGGTGGTCGCTGTTCCTCACCGGCTTGTCGAACTCGAGAACCGTGGACTGGGAGCGGTCGGAGAGCCAGGTGTGCGCGGCCCCGTCGGCCCAACCATAGAGGCAGTTGTGCACGACGATGCCGTCCGCGACGTAGTGCCGGTCCTGCTCGACGTCCATCGACCAGACCTCGAGGTCGGCCACCGGTGCGAAGGTGGCCGCCGTCACGTCACGCCACTCGAACCCCTCTCCGGACGTGGCACCGGCACCTGCATGACACTCGGGAGCAGGTTGCACGCGGCCACCTGGCGGGACTGGGTGCGGGAGAAGTTCCCCTTCTCGTCGGCCACGAGCAGTGGGAGGTCGGCGGACAGCCCGTGGTCTCGCAGGAGCCGGTCGGCGCCCGACTGGATGCGGCCCACGCCGAGCCGGCGGTAGATCAGGTCGACGCCCGCCCGGTCGCGTTGGGTTCCGACGGCACGGGCGGTCCGCCCGGTCTCCCAGATCGTGGTCGGCAGGCCGTACTTGCACAACACCACCTGCTCGGCGATCCGGGCCTCGGCCAGTGTGGCGAAGCCGCCCAGGAGCCACGCCGCGTCGCCGCACTCCTGCGACAGCCGCCCCGAGGGCCCGAAGCCCCGGGTGTTGAACATCCCGCACACGCCGACCCGCCACCGGTCGCCCCGCCGCATGAGGTAGAGGAGGCCCGCCTTCGGGAGCGCCGGGTTGAACCGCACGGTGAACCGGTGCTCGGGTGTGGCACGGGTGCAGAGGTCCCCGACCTCGACGCGGTGGAGGTTGCCGGTGTGGCGGCGGCTCGTGATGCCGGTCACGACCCTCCCGCGGCGGTAGACCTTGGCGTTCCCGAAGCTGACCACGCGGTCGCCCGGCCGGAGCGACTCGATCGGCACCTGCTCGATCACCGAGTCCTCGCGCCACCGCCCCTCCTTGACCACCTTCGCTACCCGCGTGCCGGTGGGCTGACACGGCTCGTGCTTCCACTGGTAGTCCTGCCGGCCGGGCACGAGGACCGACTTGACCCACACGAGCCCCTGGCGGATCGTGAGCCCGGCGTCGGCGCACGCGAGCCGGACGGGCAGGGCGGTGAGGTCCGCGTGGAACAGGTAGAACGCCCCGCCGGGCTTGAGGTGCGCGCCCGCGGCGGTGAGCGCGGATGCGAGGAACGTGCGGTACGCGGCCGGGTCGAGGTCGTCGTTGGCGATCGTGAGCTGGTCCGCGGTCTTGCCCTGGTAGGCCACGCCGTAGGGCGGGTCGGTGAGGAGCACGTCGGCGGGGCCGCCCCCAAGCACTTTCGCGACGTCGTCGGGGCTGGTGGCGTCGCCGCACAGGAGCCGGTGTCGGCCCAGCACCCACAGGTCGCCCGGCTGCGTGACGGGGTCCGCGGGCGGCTCGGGCACGGCGTCCGGGTCGCCGCGGAGCTCCTCGGGGGCGGTGAGCATCCTGAGGACGTCGTCCTCGGGGAACCCGGTCAGGGCCAGGTCGTACCCGTCCTGTTGCAGCGCCACGAGTTCGAGGGCGAGCTTGTCGTCGTCCCACTGGGAGAGGGTGGCGGTCTGGTTGTCGGCGATCCGGTACGCGCGGGCCTGGGCCGGGGTCAGGCCGCGGGCCACGTGGACCGGCACCTCGGCTAGGCCGAGCTTCTTGGCGGCCTTGTACCGCGTGTGCCCGACGATGATCACGTCGGCCTCGTCCACCACGAGCGGCTGCTGCCAACCGAACTCCTTGAGGGACGCGGCGACGGCGTCGACGCTGGCGTCGTTGAGCCGGGGGTTCCCCGGGTACGGCTTGATGGAGTCGATGGGCCTCATCTCGACGAGCATCCGGCACCTCCCTTCGGGGGCGCGGAACCGCCCCTACCTGGGAACTACACGGACCTCCTGAGAAGTGTCGGGCGATCGCAGCACATTTCGGAAGATTCTTCCCCCGCACCGCGGCCGGGCAACAGCCCCGTGGTCGGGCTCGGCGCCACGATCGACTTCAGCGAGGCCCGGGCGGGCGTGACGGTCGGGGGGACGGTCGAGCTGAATACGGGCGGGGCGTGGGTCGACCCGCGGCACGCGTGCGGCAGCTACAGCGTGAAGTTCAACCGCTGCCGGCCCGTCGACGTGAGCTTCCAGCCGGTGACGGACCGCAGGGTCGCCGTGACCGAAAACGCGGTGTCCAACCTTCGAGTCGCCGTCGCCGACGACCGGTGGCGGTCACCGACCGCCGTGCATCTTGAAGAGTTTGGTGAGTTCGGCAGCTGCCTCCTCGTTCTTCCTTACCCAGGCGAGCGGGGTCCACCCGTGGTGGTCCTTGGCGTTGACGTCCGCGCCGGCGGCCAACAGGATTCGGGCCACCCCAGACTTCCCGCACCCTGCCGCCGCGTGCAGCGGCGTGAGACCGTCCTTGTCGCGGGCGTTGACGGCGGCACGGCGGGCGAGCAGCACCTTGGCGATCTCCTCCCGGCCCAAGCGCGCCGCCCAGTGCAGCGGCGTGTTCCCGCCGTCGTCTCCCGCCTCAATCGGGGCGCCTGCGTCGAGCAGCGCGGCGACGATCTCCCTGTGGTCGAGGACGACCGCGGCTGCGAGCGCCGGTTTGCCGCCGGGCCGCTCGGGCGTGTTGGAGGCGGCGAGCTCCGGCTTCTCCTTGAGGAACTTCTTGACCTCGTCGAGGTCGCCCAGGGCGACCGCGGCGTGGAAGTTGACGGGCACCCCCTCGCCGCGCAAGGTGGCGATCACGGACTTGTAACGGGCGACCTTCTCCACATAGTCCACCGCGTAGTAGATCCGGCTCGCGGCGGCGGCCATCGCAACCGTGCCGTCCTCGCCGCGCACGCTGGCCTTGCGCTTGAGGAGCAGTTTCACCACCTCCGGCCACCCGCCGGACGCGGCGAACTGCAACGGCGTCCCCCTTCGGGGGTGGCGGGCGTCGACCTCGGCGCCGGCCGCGACGAGCAGGCGGACGGTGTCGGCGTAGCCCTTGAGGGCGGCGTGGTGCAGGAGCGTCCCTTCCGGCCACTGACCGGTCGTGCCGAACCCCGGCTTGGGGTTGAGCGTGAGGGGGGTCTTGACGTCGGCACCGGCGGCGATGAGCACCCGGACGACGTCCGGGTGCTCGAGGGCGTCGTACAGCGCCGGCAGCCCGAAGTTGCCGGGGTCGTTGGGGTCGGCCTTGTGGTCCAGCAGGAGCTTGACGATCGCGGCCCGCCCGCAGCGAGCCGCGACGCGCATCACGTCCGGTTCCAGTACCGCCTGCGGGTCGTCCCGGATGACGGCCCGGACCCGGTCGAGGTCGTTGAGGTACGTCGCCGAGAGGATGTCGTACCGGGCCCCCGCGCCGCGCAGCGATTTGACGATCTCCGCCCACTTCGGCGCGGTTGCCTTGTCGGCCCTCTGCAGCCGGCCGGCGGCGCGCTGGAGGGCGGTCTCCCCGCCAGCCTCTGCGTCCACGTCGGCCTTGTGAGCGATCAGCAGTTTGACCACCTCCGGGCTCTCGGTCAGGTGCAGCGGGGCGAACTCGTTGTACGCGCGGGCGTTGACATCCGCCCCCTGTTCGAGCAGGAGCTTGACGATTTCGGCGTGTCCGTAGTGTGCGGCGACGTGGAGCGGCGTCTGTTCCAGGTCGTCGCGGGCACCCTTCAGTTCCGCGTTCCTGGCGAGCAGTCCCTTGACCTTGTCGAGCTCTCCCTTCCTCAACAGGTCGTGGATTTCGCCGGCGTGCCCGGAGCCGGCGAAGGCGAGGGACACGGCCAGAACTACGAGCGCTCGCGATCGGAATGGCTCGGTCACGGCGAGACTCCTACCGATGCGGACGCGGTTGGGGAGGAAAAGCTGCTCTACCCCGGACCGGCAGCGGTAACCGGCCTCGGCGGAATCGTGCGTCCCCTCAGAGACTATATCCCGCGTTTCGTCGTCCCGATAGACGCCCTGCTCAAACGACTCGCCCCCGGCCGCCTGCGGCAGACCGGCGTCGACGCTGCTCATCTCCGAACCACCGATGGTGCCCTCACCCCCGGCCGGCCGCCCGTCCCGCGTGGGCCCGGCCTGGCGCCGCGCTCCGCATCGCACCCCCGACCGTCCGTCACCCGCCCCAGGTGCGGCCGACGGTGACGTCGACCTCGACGGGTACCGGATCGAGGGCCGGGGCCACCGCCTCCACCATGCACCGCTCCAGCCAGTCGGCGGCCCGGTCCGC
>NZ_JBHYGG010000114.1:0-11179 GCF_051859125.1 Gemmata sp. | reverse complement strand
GGACCAGCCGCCCCAGGTCCAGCCGCTCCAGCTTGAGCACCACCTTCCCCTGGGTGATCCGCGACACGTCGAGCAGGTCGTCCACCATCCGGGTCAGGTGCCCGACCTGGCGCTCCATCACCGCCCGGACCTGGTCCACCGACTTCCCGTCGCCGCCCCGGAGCTTCAGGACGTGCAGCGCGTTCTTGACCGGCGCGAGCGGGTTCCGCAGCTCGTGCGCCAGCATCGCCAGGAACTCGTCCTTCCGCTTGTCGGCAGCGGCGAGGTCGGCCACGCGGCGCTTGAGCTCGTCCTCCAGGCGGTGCCGCTCGGTCACGTCGCGGAACACGAGCACGGCCCCGTGGACCGCACCGGTCTCGTCGCGGATCGGGGCGGCGCTGTGGTCGATGGGCCGCTCGGTCCCGTCCCGGGCGACGAGGACCGTGTGGCCGGCGAGCCCGGTGACCGTGCCGTCGCGGAGCGCCCGGAGGGCGGGGTTGTCGACCGGCCGCCGGGTGCCCTCGTGGTGGATCACGAACACGTCGCCGAGGGGCCGGCCGGCGGCGTCGGCGGTGCCCCACCCGGTCAACTGTTCGGCGACCGGGTTCAGGTACGTGACGCGCCCCGCGGGGTCGGTGGCGACGACCGCGTCGCCGATGCTCGCGAGGGTCACCCGGAGCTGGTTCCGGTGCCGCTCCAGCTCGTGCCGCTGCTCCTCGACCCGCCGCCGCAGCGCCACCTTCTCGACGGCCGACCGCACCGTCTGCGGGAGCGTGTCCAGGGCCGGTCCCTTGACCAGGTAGTCCTCGGCCCCGGCCTTCAGCGCCCGCACGGCGACCGTCTCGTTCCCCTGGCCGGTGAGGACGAGCACCGCGGCCCGCCCGCCGTCCTCCTGGGCGGGGCGGGAGAGGGCCGAGAGCACCTCCAAACCGTCGGTGTCGGGGAGCTGGTAGTCGAGCAGGACGCAGTCCGGGTCGAACTCGCGGCACAGGGCCAGCCCCTCCGCGCCGGTCGAGGCCTCGCGGAACTCGAACCGGTCCGGCCCGCGGGACAACCGGCGGCGGTACGTCGCCCGGTCCTCGGGGCTGTCGTCGATGATGAGCACCCGGTACGGCCGCTCCGGGAGCCGCGCGTGCCGCTCCATGGCCGAGCGGACGACCCGGCGGACCCCGTCCGGGGCCGCGCCCCGGACGAGGTAGTCCCGCGCCCCGGCCTTCAGCGCCCGGACCGCCTGCGGCTCGGTCCCCTGACCGGTGACCAGGACGACCGGGACCGGGGGCTCGGTCCGCCCGTCCTTGAGCGCCTCGATGAACTCAAGGGCGTCCATGTCCGGCAGGGTGTGGTCGAGGACGACGCAGTCGGGCGGCGCGGCGCGGCACGCGTCCAGCCCGGCCCGGCCGGTGTCCGCCTCGGTGACCTCGGCGCGGTCGGGGGCCAGGGCGCGGCGGTACGCGGCCCGGTCCCCCGGGCCGGCGCCCACCACCAGCAGTCTGTAGCCGCGTTCGGTCATTCCGCTCGTCCCGGGTTGCGGTGTAGAGTCCGTGTGGCCGGCCCCGGTGGGGCCGGCGCGATTCCCCCGCCCGGCCCGCCGGGCCGGCAACAGCACGGGTGGACCGCCGCGGTCCCGGTCCCGTGTCACCCCGTCCGGGGCACGATCACCACCTCGAACCAGAAGTCCTTCAGCCTCCGGATCGCCCGCATGAACCCGTCCAGGTCCACCGGCTTGGAGATGTAGCTGTTCGCGCCGGCCGCGTAGCACTTCTCCACGTCCCGCTCGTCGGTCGACGTGGTCAGTACCACGATCGGGATCCGCCGCAGGGTCGGGTCGGCCTTGGCCGCGGCCAACACCTCGCGGCCGTCGGTGCCCGGGAGGTTGAGGTCGAGGAGGACGATGCCGGGCCGCGGCGCGTCGGCCCCGCCGGCGTACCGGCCGCGGTGGAACAGGTAGTCGAGCGCGTCGTCGCCGTCCTCGCACCGGACGATGGGGTTCGCGAGGCCGGCCCGCCGCAGGGCGCGGACCGTCGCCTCGTAGTCCTCCGGGCTGTCCTCGACGAGCAGGATCGGCTGCTGGGGGCTCATCGTCACGGGCCGCCCCCCGGGGCCAGGGTGAACAGGAACGTGGCCCCCTCGCCGGGGGCCGACTCGACCCACACCCGGCCCCCGTGCCGCTCCACGATCTTCTTGACGATCGTGAGCCCGGCCCCGGTGCCGCCCCCGAACTTGTCGCGGCCGTGGAGCCGCTTGAAGATGCGGAACACCACCGCGTGGTGCTTCTCCGGGATGCCGATCCCGTTGTCGCGGACGTACAGCACCGGCGGCCCGCCCGCCGGGCCGGGGTCGCGGGTGCCGATCTCGACCCACTTGTCGGGCCGGTCGTTGTACTTGATGGCGTTGGTGATGAGGTTGTGGAACACCTCCCCGACCCGGACCCGGTCGCACCGCAGCACCGGCAGCGGCACCGGCACCCGGACGTCCACCCGCCCCTCCCGGAGCGTGATCTGGAGCGGCTCCAGCGTCGACCGGACGAGGGCGGTCAGGTCCGTCTCCTGGTCCGCGAGTTCGACCCGGCCGACCCGGGAGAACTCGAGCAGGGAGTCGATCAGGGTCTCCATCCGCTGCGAGAGCCGGGTGAGGGTGGCGAGCTTGTCCCGGCCCTCGGCGTCGAGCTCCTCGCGGTAGTCCTCGAGGAGGAACGTCGCGTAGTTGTGGATGCCCCGGAGCGGCTCCTTGAGGTCGTGGCTGGCGATGTACGCGAAGTCGTCGAGTTCCTGGTTGCTGCGGGCCAGTTCGGCGTTCGCGGCCCCCAGTTCCTGGGCGTAGAACCGCAACTGCTCCTCGGACCGCCGCCGCTCGGTGATGTCGCGGGCCACGGCCGTGAACGCCCGGCGGCCCTGGAAGTGGAACCCCCCGACGGCCAGGTCCATCGGGAACTCGGACCCGTCCTTGCGCCGGCCCACGGCCTCGCGGACCCGGGCGCCCGGCCCGGTCTGGGCCGCCCACTCGGTGCGGTCCCCGGCCCCGGCCAGAATGCGGACGCTCCGCCCGAGGACCTCCTCGGACCGGTACCCGAACAGCGCCTCGCCCGCCGGGTTGCAGCTCTCGATGACGCCGTTCTCGTCGAACGTCACGATCCCGTCGACGACGTTGTCGACGATCGACTTGATCCGGTCGCTCTCCCGCCGCTCGGTGATGTCGCGGGTCACCTTGGCGAACCCGCGGATCTCGTTGGACCCGTCCCGGAGCGCGGTGATGACGACGTTGGCCCAGAACCGGGTGCCGTCCTTCCGGACCCGCCACCCCTCCTCCTCGTACTTGCCGTCCCGCGCGGCGACGGTCAACTCGACCTCGGTCTTGCCGGCGGCGAGGTCCTCGGGGGTGTAGAACGTCGACAGGTGGCGCCCGATAATCTCGTCGGCCCGGTACCCCTTGATCCGCTCGGCCCCGGCGTTCCACGTCACCACGCGGCCGGCCGGGTCGAGCATGAAGATCGCGTAGTCCCGCACCCCCCCCACGAGCATGCGGAATTGCTCCTCGCTGGCCGCAAGGGCGCTCTCGGCGCGAACCTGACCGTGGGTGTGGTCCCGCGTCGCGTCTCTGGCCGTTCCGCTCGGGGACATCGTCGCGTCCGATCCGTCTCGTGTTAGCCGTTTGGGGGCCACGCCGCGTACTGCTACTGATCGGCGACCGTTCGGCCGCTCGTCCCAGTAGTTCGCTGCCCTTCTGCACGCTCGCCCTCGAAGCCGGGGCGGCCAGGGATTCTCCCCACAGTGCAATGCCGGTGCCGCTCGCGTGTGGATGCCCACGCCGGGCGGGTCCGAGCCGCCTTCCGGGACGGCCGGCTCGGCACGCGGTGTGCAATTGCACCGCGACCGCGACCCCGAATGGCCGGGTGCGGCTCTGGCCCGGCACGCTCGTGGGTAAAATGCTGTGACGGGTGAGCCCGGTTGCGGTACTACAGGAACACCGGTGCCGGCTGACGCGGCCGGGACCGCAGGCCGTTCGCTGCGCGGCCGCAGGCAACCATTTGCCAGGGCGGCGCCGGTCCGGGCAGGAGACGTTCCCCGTGGTTGACGAGTTGATTTCCCGGGCGCTCGAACGGGCGGCCGGCCGCCGGCCCCCCGAGTCCACCTACCGGCTCCAGTTCCACGCCGGGTTCACCTTCCGGGACGCCGCGGCGCTCGCGCCCTATCTCCGCGACCTCGGCGTCACGCACGTCTACGCGTCCCCGTACCTGAAGGCCCGGCCCGGCAGCACGCACGGGTACGACATCGTCGACCACCGCGTCCTCAACCCCGAGATCGGCACCCGTGAGGACTACGACGCCTGGGTCGCGGCGCTGAACGCCTGCGGGCTCAAGCAGGTGCTCGACATCGTCCCCAACCACATGGGGGTCGCGACCAACGACAACCCGTGGTGGAACGACGTGCTGGAGAACGGCCCGGCGTCGAAGTACGCCGAGCACTTCGACATCGCGTGGCATGCGTCGGACCGCGACGACCTCCGGGACCGCGTGCTGCTCCCGGTCCTCGGCAACTCCTACGGCGACGTGCTCGAGGCCGGCGAGTTGCGGCTGAGCTTCGAGGCGGGCGCGTTTTGGGTCGCGTACTACGACCGCCGGTTCCCGGTCTCCCCGCGGAGCTACGCCCTGGTGCTCGGCCACCGGCTCGACGACCTCGAGGCGCGGCTCGGGGCCGAGGCGCCCGACCTGTCGGAGTACCAGAGCGTCCTCACCGCCGTCGGCCACCTCCCGGACCGCACCGAGACCGACCCGGCGAAGGTGGCCGAGCGGCAGCGCGAGAAGGAGGTGGTGAAGCGGCGGCTCGCGGACCTGACCGCCCGCAGCGACGCCGTGCGGCAGTTCATCGACGAGACCGTGGCGCTCTACAACGGCACCCCCGGCGACCCGAGGAGCTTCGACCGGCTCGACGAGTTGCTGGGCCGCCAGTGCTACCGGCTCGCGTACTGGCGGGTCGCGACCGACGAGATCAACTACCGCCGGTTCTTCGACGTCAACGACCTCGCCGCGGTGAGCACGGAGCGCGAGGAGGTGTTCCGGGCGGCGCACGAACTCGTGCTGGCGCTGCTCACCGACGGCACCCTCGAGGGCGTGCGGATCGACCACCCCGACGGGCTGTACGACCCGCAGGGGTACTTCCACCGGCTCCAGCGCGCGTACGTTCTCGCCCTCGCCCGCCACGCGTACGAGGCCGACCCCGCGGGCGCCGCCACGCCCTGGGCCGAGATCGAACCGGCCGCGGTCGAGCGGGTCGAGGCGCGCCTCGCCGAGATCGCGGGCGCCACCGGCGCGCGGCGGTGGCCGCTGTACGTCGTCGCCGAGAAGATCCTGGGCGCGGCCGAGCCGCTCCCGGGCGAGTGGGCCGTGTACGGCACGAGCGGCTACGAGTTCGTGAACGCGGTCAACGGGGTGTTCATCGACGCCGCCGGCGAGCGGCCGCTGACGCGCCTGTACCGCGAGCTGGTCGAGGACGCGCCGCGGTTCGCCGAGGTCGTGTACCGGTGCAAGCGGCTCGTGCTCCAGGCGTCGCTCGCGAGCGAGCTGCACACCCTCACCCGGCAGCTCGACCGCATCGCCCGCAAGGGCCGCAAGACCCGCGACTTCACGCTGAACACGCTCCGCGAGGCGCTCCGCGAGGTGATCGCGTGCTTCCCGGTGTACCGCTCGTACATCTCCGACCTCGGCGCGGTCCACGACGCGGACCGGCAGTACGTCGAGGCCGCGGTCCGCCGCGCCCGCGCCCGCAACCCGCTCACCGGCCCGTCGGTGTTCGACTTCGTCCGCCGCACCCTGCTCCTCGAGTACCCGGACGGCGCGACCGACGCCGACGCGGCCGAGCAGCGGCGGTTCGTCGGCAAGTTCCAGCAGGTGACCAGCCCGGTCATGGCGAAGGGGCTCGAAGACACCGCGTTCTACCGGTACGTCCGGTTCGTGTCGCTCAGCGAGGTCGGCGGCGACCCCGGGCGGTTCGGCACGTCGGTCGAGGGGCTGCACTGGTTCAACGCCGACCGGCAGGCGAAGTGGCCGTACGGTCTGTCGCCGCTCTCGACGCACGACACGAAGCGGAGCGAGGACGTGCGCGCCCGGTTGAACGTCCTGTCCGAGATCCCCGACGAGTGGGGCGAGGCCGTGCGGCGGTGGGTCCGCACGAACGCCGGGCTCAAGCGGGCCGCCGGCGACGAGACCGCCCCGGACGTCAACGACGAGTACCTGATCTACCAGACGCTCGTCGGCGCGTGGCCGCTGGACGGGTCCCCCGAGGTGCTCTCGGGGTTCATGACGAGGGTGCAGGACTACGTCGTCAAGGCGCTGCACGAGGCGAAGGCCCGGTCGAGCTGGGTGAACCCCAACGGGGACTACGACCGGGCCGCCCGCGAGTTCGTCGCGAAGCTCCTCGACCCCGCGGCGAGCCAGGCGTTCCTCGACGACTTCCGGCCGCTCCTCCAGCGGGTCGTCCGCCTCGGGCTGTTCAACTCGCTGTCGCAGACGCTCCTCAAGCTCGCGTCGCCCGGCGTGCCCGACACGTACCAGGGCACCGAACTCTGGGACTTCAGCCTCGTGGACCCGGACAACCGCCGGCCGGTGGACTACGACCGCCGCCGCGAGTTGCTCGGCGGCTGCACCGCGGCCGCCGCGCTGACCGGCGACGCGCTCCTGAAATGGACCGCCGACGTGCTCGCCCACAAGGAGGACGGGCGGGTGAAGGTGTACGTCACCCACCGGGCGCTCGCGTGCCGCCGCGACCACCCGGGGCTGTTCTCGGAGGGCGAGTACGCGCCGCTCGCCGCCGCCGGCGCGAGGGCCGATCACCTGTTCGCGTTCGCCCGCACGCACGCCGGCGCGTCCGCGGTCGTGGCGGTGCCGCGGCTCGTCGCGAAGCTGTGCGGCGGGGCCGCCGAGCCGCTCGGCGACGTGTGGGGCGACACCACGCTCGCGGTGCCGGCGGGCCGCTGGCGGAACGTGTTCACCGGCGAGGTGCTGACCGCGGCCGACGCGCTCCCCGCCGCCGACGTGTTCCGCCACTTCCCCGTCGCGCTGCTGGTGCGCGAGGGGTGACCCGGAAAGTAGGCGACTCGCTCCGCGGGTCGCACCCCGGCGCCCTGCGTGTCTCGGGAACGGCTCTGGTCGTGACCGGTGTCACTCGCGGAGCGAGTGACCTACTTTGAGCAGCCGATACAACGACCCGGTCCCTTTCCCCGGCGAGGAACCGCGTCATGCGTTGTGTGCTCCTGGCGGCGCTCTGCGGCGCCGCAACCGCTCCCGTCCGTGCGGACGACGTCCAGGTGTTCCTCGTGGCGGGTCAGTCGAACTGCGACGGCCGCGGCCCGGCGAGCGGCCTCACCGGCCCGCTCGCGAAGTGGGCCAAGCCGCAGGACGACGTAAGTATCACCTACTCGTGCTCGAAGCTCCGCGGGCCGGTGCTGACGAGCGGCGGGTTCAAGCCGCTGCAACCCGGGTGGAGCGTCGCCCCCGGCAAGAACCGGCCGACCGAACTGCCGAGCGGCACGTTCGGCCCCGAGGTGTCGTTCGGCCGCTCGATGGCGGACCGGATGAAGGACAAGAAGGTCGCGCTCATCAAGTACACCGAGGGCGGCACCAGCCTCGCGAAGGACTGGAACCCCGAGGTGAAGGACCGGCTGTACGCCGCGTTCCTCGACTTCACCCGCAGGTCGCTGAAGGAATTGAAGGACAAGGGGCACACCGTCACGGTTCGCGGGGTGATCTGGCACCAGGGCGAGAGCGACGCGGGGCTGACGGCCGAGGAGTACGAGAAGCAGCTCACTTCGTTCATCGCCCGCGTTCGCACCGACCTGGAACTGCCCGACCTGCCGTTCGGCATCGGCGAGGTGTACGACGACGGCAAGCGCGACGCGGTGCGGGCCGCGCAGAAGGCGACCGCCGGGAAGGTGAAGCTAGCGTACTTCGTGCCGGCCGACGGACTCAAGACGTTCGACAAGGGCACCCACTTCGACGCCGCGAGCCAGATCGAACTGGGCGAGCGGTTCGCCGCGGGCATGGCGAAGGCGCTCGGCCTGAAGTGAGCGGCGGGGTCCGCGGCCCGGCGTCGTACCGGATCTGTGGGATGCGTATGGGTCCGAGCCCGAGCGCAGAGCCAGGGTCAACTTGAACCCTCGCTCGGCGCTCGGGCTCGGACCCGCCTACCACGGGTCCGGTTCCATCGGACTTGGTATCACTCCTTCTCGCCCCAGACCTTCGGGGTCACGAACCCCTTCGGCTTCGCACGCGACTTCGGGGCCACCGCCTGCTTCGCGAACCCGGCGAGCGCCGCCCGCAGCTCCGTCACGCGGTCCGGCTCCTTCGCCGCGAGGTTGGTCGCCTCGAACGGGTCGTCCTTCAAGTTGAACAGCTCGACCGACTCCTTGCCCAGCGGCTTGGCGTCGGCGCCGTCCGGGTCGTCGGTGGCGCTCTTCAGCACCAGCTTCCAGTCGCCGGCGCGAACCGCCCCGCCGCCCGGGGTGGTGTTGATCAGGATCGCGGCGTGCGCCGACGGCTTGCCCTCGGCGATCGCCGGCCACGCGTCGAGCCCGTCGAGCGGCAACTTCTGCTCGACCTTCGCGCCGCACAACTTCAGGAGCGTGGGGTACAGGTCGACGGCGTGCAGCGGCTCGGTCACGGTGGACCCCGCCTTGATGCGGCCGTCCCAGGTCGCGAACGCGGCGACCCGGACCCCGCCCTCGTAGAGCGTCCCCTTTCCGGCCCGGTACTTCCCGTTGTCGGTCACGACCCCCGGCTGCGGGCCGCCGTTGTCGCTGCTGAACACGAACAGCGTGTTCTTCCGCACCCCGGCCCGCTCGACCGCGTCCACGATCTGCCCGACTGCCTCGTCCATCGCGGCGAGCATCCCCGCGTACTTGAGCCGCTCGCCCTTGAGGCTCGGGTACGCCTTGAGGTACTCGGGCGGCACCTGGTGCGGGGCGTGGACCGCGTTGAACGGGACGTACAGGAAGAACGGCTTCTTGCCCGCGGTCTCGGCGACGAACTTCACGGCCTCTTTGGCGATCAGGTGCGTGCTGTACCCCTCGTCGCGGTTCACCTTGTCGTCGCGGTGCCAGTCGAACCCGCCGTCGCGCTCGTGCGTGAAGTAGTCGAGCGCGCCGTTGTAGTGCCCGTACTGGCGGTCGAACCCGCGGCGGGTCGGCAGGTACTCGGGGGCGAAGTGCCCGAGGTGCCACTTGCCGACGATCGCCGTCGCGTACCCGGCGGCTCCGAGCGCCTGCGGGAGCGTCTGCTCGGCGAGCGGGAGCCCGTACTGCGCCCACGGCCGCACGACGCCGACCTGTAACCCGTGCCGCATCGGGTACCGGCCGGTCAGGAACGCCGCCCGGGTCGGGCTGCACACCGGCTGCACGTAGAACGCGTCGAGCTTCGCGCCGGCCGCGGCGAGCTTGTCGAGGTGCGGGGTCTTGATCTCGGTGCCGCCCATGAACCCGCAGTCCTGCCTGCCGAGGTCGTCGGCGAGCAGGAACACGACGTTGGGCCGGTCGGCGGGGTCGGCGGCGGAGCAGGGGGCCGCGGCAACGAGCGCGGTGAGAATCGCGAAGCGCATGATGAAGTCCTCCGGGGGTCAGTGTCTCCCGGGGGACGCGGCCCGTCCACGCCGCGTCCTGACAAAGTCACCACCGCTGCGCCACCGGGGTTCCTACTTCTTCCAGTAGCCCGGCAGGTCGGCCTTCGTCTCGCGGAGGATTTCGAGGACCGCGGATCGGTCGTCTTTGGTAAGGTGCGCGAACGGCTTCGACTCGTCCTTGCCGGTCAGCACTTCGTGGAGGCGCAGGTAGATGCGGTCCTTCGCCTCGGCCGGGAGCCCGTCGAACTGGCGGGAGTAGACGAGGTAACTCATCGGGTAGCGGAACATGCGGGTCCTCAGGTCGAACTCGCGGAGCGACCGCTTCTGCGCGTCGAACGGCCCGCGGGCCGCGAACTCCTTCGCGAAGGCGGACGTCCCGCTGATCGGCCCGGTGAGCTTCGCCTCCTCGCTGAACAGCAGGTACTGCACGATCGGCTCGCACGCCCACTCGATCCGCCGGGTGATGCTCTCGCGGCGCTTGTCGGCCGGTTCGCCGGTCGCCGTGTTCAGTGCGGCCTGCTCGTGGAGCGCCTGCCGGACCCGCATGCCGGCGCGGGTGATCCGGTTGTACGCCTCGCCCTGGTGCTCCAGAACCATGAGCGCGACGAGGTCGCTGTGTGGGGTGGGGTAGTTCGCGACGGTGAAGTACGGCCGCAGGTCGGTGACGTTGCTCGGGTCGGGCTGCTTGTCCTCCTCGGCCCACGACCACCCGCCGACGATCTGGTTCCCGAGGTGCGACTGCTTGCCGCTCGTGCCGGTGACGTACCACCCGCCCCACCGGTCCTCGAACGGCGTCGAGTGGTCCACCCGCTTGCTGCCGCGGGACAGCACGAGTTCGCCGTGCGCGTCGGGCGACACGGACCGCACGAGGTGCCCGGGGTACCCCTGGTTCGACGACGACCCGTGGCAGATGAGGCACGACTCGGTCTGCCGGGTGAACCGCGGGGCCCGGTCGGCCCGCTGCTCGACGGTGTAGTACACGGTGCCGAGGTTCGGGTCGCTGGCGGTGACCTCCAGGACGTCGCCGTTGCGGCAGAACCCGACCGCGACCTCGTCGTTGAAGTAGAGCGCCCGCGGCGTCTTGGGGCTGATCCGCCCGCGCTGGAGGCTCGTCTTCGAGAACACGAGCACCTGCGACGACAGCGGCACGTCGAGCGCCTTGAGCACGGCCGGGAGGTAGCCGTGCTCGTCGTCGCGGGCGAGTTCGAGCTTCTTCGCCTTGATCCGCTGTTCGAGGCGGGTGACCGCGGTGTCGGGGGCGGTCTCCGAGTACCGGATCGGCGGGCGGTCGAGGTCCTCGGCCGGGGCGGCACCGGTACCGCCGAGGAGCACCGCCGCGGCGGCGAAGAGTCGAGTGGTCATGAGGCGTGGCACCCGGGCGGGAGGCGAGAGCGGCGGGCGACGGCGGTATTCAGGACAATTGTATCCTGAATTCCGCCGACGGGCAAGGCAGAAGTGACATTGTACACTCCGCGGCGGCCGGGTTCGAACTCGCGTGTCGGGTGGGTGCGGCTGCCGAATTGGGCGAACCCTGAGCCCAGCGAGGGGGTGCGCCTCACCCCCTCGCTGGCGCTCAGGGTTCGCCGGGCCAGCGG
>NZ_JBHYGG010000113.1:46052-73467 GCF_051859125.1 Gemmata sp. | reverse complement strand
CGAGGGGGTGAGGCCCACCCCCTCGCTGGCGCTCAGGGTTCGCCCGGAATCACTTCCGGGCACCGATTTCCCGGGTTATCGCGGGCGGGCCGTTTCGGTTATACTTGCCACCCGTACAGTGGAGGCCGCGCGAGTCACCGAATGCCGAAGACACCCACGGACGGGCCGGCCCAGCCCCGATTGTTCCCCGCCAACGTGTTCGACGGGTTCGGCCCGTCGCGGTTCCGGCCCGCTGTCGAGCCCGTCGTCGGCCGCAAGTTCCGCTCGAAGCAGCCGGCGCGGCTGAAGAAGCAGGTGCGCGCGCACGCCCCGCGGTCGCCCGGCGTGTACGGCATGATCGACGACCGCGGCCGGCTCGTGTACGTCGGCAAGGCGAAGAACCTCCGCGCCCGCCTGCTCAGCTACTTCCGCGAGAAGAGCCGCGACCCGAAGGCCGGGAAGATCGTCCGACACACCCGCGTTCTCGTGTGGGAGCAGATCGGCGACGAACTCGCCGCGCTGCTCCGCGAACTCGAACTCATCCAGACGCTCCGACCCAAGTTCAACGTCCTCGGCGTCCCCGGCCTCCAGCGGCACCACTACGTCTGCGTCGGCAAGGCGCCGGCACCGCACGTCTACGTCACCAACAAGCCGACGGGCAAGGAGCTCGGGGTGTACGGCCCCCTCGTCATCCGGTGGAAGTCGGAGGACGCGGCCCGCCGGCTCAACGACTGGTTCAAGCTCCGCGACTGCCCGCAGACGGTCCCGCTGTCGTTCGCCGACCAGCCCGAGTTGTTCGTCGACGAGCGGTCGGCGAAGTGCATGCGGTACGAACTGGGGAGCTGCCTCGGGCCGTGCGCCGGGGCGTGTACGCGGGGCGAGTACGCCGCGGGCACGCGGGCCGCCAAGGGGTTCCTCGACGGCCGCGACCGCTCCCTGCTCGCCACGCTGAAGGAACTGATGAGCGGCGCCGCGGAGCGGTTCGAGTTCGAGAAGGCGACGGCGCTCCGCGACCGGCTGCAAACGCTGGAGTGGATCGACGCGCGGCTCGCGCTGCTGCGGCAGGCCCGCACGAAGAACTCGTTCGTGTACCCGCTCGTGGGGCACGACGGCCGCGAGCGGTGGTACCTGATCCACCGCGGGCAGGTGCGGGCGGTGTGCTTCACGCCCTCGACCGACGCCGAGCGCGAGTCGGCCGCGGCGCTGATCGCGGCGACGTTCACCGGCGGCCCGGCCTCGCCCGTCCTCGCCGGCGGGGCGGTCGACAGCGTGCTGATGGTGGTCGCGTGGTTCCGCCGGAACGCGGGCGAGGCGGCGAAGCTGCTGACCCAGCTCGCCGCGACCGAGCGGTGCCGGACGCTCCCGCAGCAGGGGTGAACTCCAAGTGGCGCAACGAAGACGCCGCCGGGAGAGGCCGGCGGCGCGGGCGGGGCGTTCCACCTCCGGGCGGTGGTCAGGCCATGCCGCCCAGGAGTCGGTTGATCTGTTCGACGTGCTCCCGGTCGCGGGGCAGCAACTCGGAGCGGATCAGTGCCTTGCACTCGGGGTCCACGTCGTCGTTCTCCAGGGCCAGTTCGTACTCGTTGACCGAGTGCTGCTCGCCCTGCTTGAGGGCCGCGAACGCCACGGCCCGGCTCACGTCCCCGACCGCGGACTCGAACGACGGCCACGGGCCCGGCGACTCCACGTCGCGGCCGCCGGTCCGGGTGATCGTGTCCCGCAGCAGGCCGACGGCCCGTGCGTGGTCCTCGCGGATCTTCTGGAGGTCGACGAGGGCGTGCGGGTCCTCGAACTTCTGCACCGCCTCGTCGTAAGTGGCGACGGCGGCCAACTCGCTCCGCAGCAGGGCGGCGAGGGCCTCCGCGTCACGCGCCCCGTCGGGGCGGTTCTCGTCTACGCTCATGGTTGCACCTCGTACAGACAGATGGGCCGCGGCCCGGCGGACGGGTCCGCCGGGCCGCGAGTGCCGATTCGGGGACTCAGGGGGCCTCGACCTTGACCTTCACGTCGACGGAGGTCGCGGTGCCGCCCTCGGGGGTGCCGGTGACCTTCAGGACGTGCTCGCCGAGCGGGGCGTCCTTGGCGACCGACACCTTCAGGACCGCGTCCGCGGGGTCGCCCGGCTTGAAGTCGGCCTTGTTCAGCTCGCCCTTCACCTTGTCGGACGACGACGTGACGCCCAGCTTGACGTTCTGCTTGAAGTCCTTCCCGCGGTCGAGCGAGAGCTTCACCGACTCGGCGTTGTCCTGCTTGATCGTGGTGGACGTGGTCGGGCCGGCGATCTTGAACGAGCTCGACGTGCCCGGCGTGCCGCCCTCGGGGCTCTTGTTGCAGCCGGCGAGGAGGACCGCGGCCAGGGCGGCGGTGGAGAGTGCGTAACGCATCGAGATGCCTCGGGTGTGCGTGTCAGAGGTCCGGCGGAGTTGCCGGGGTGGTGAAACACTGTTGCAACCCGCGTGCCGCCGGGATAAAGCGAAATCCTCGGGCGGGATCTGCCCCCGGCACCCCGACCGGCCCGAGCCCCCACGGGACGCTCCCCATGCCCCGGCTCCTCATCCGGCCCCCCGATTTCCCGGCAATCGACGGCCCCCTCGTGTTCCTCGCCGGCCCGATCCAGGGCGCGCCCGACTGGCAAGACGAGGCCGGTCGGCTCCTCGGCGTCCTCGCACCGGCGCTCCACGTCGCGAGCCCGCGGCGCAGCTACTTGCCCGGCGCGTTCGACTACACCGCGCAGGTCGACTGGGAGACGCACCACCTGCGGCGGGCCGCTGCGTGCGGCGCGATCCTGTTCTGGCTGGCCCGCGAGGCGGTGCCCACGCCGGGCCGCGCGTACGCGCAGACGACGCGGTTCGAGTTGGCCGAGTGGAAGGTCCGCCAGGAGCGGGACGGGGTGCGGCTCGTGGTCGGCATCGAGGCCGGGTTCACCGGGGAGCGGTACGTGCGCCGCCGGTTCGCCCAGGACTGCCCGGGGGCGCCGCTGTGCGAGTCGCTGGAAGAGACGTGCCGGCGCGCGGCCGACTTCGCCGGGGCGTGAGCGGCGCGGGTGCGGCGCGGGTGCGGTCGGGCCGACGGTCACCCGGAGGTGGTGTGCGCCGGGGCCCCGGGGGCCGCGCCGGCCGCGCCGACGATGTCGAGGAGGCCGGTCATGGGGATCATGGCCCGCTCGGGCCGGTGCTCGAGGTCGGCCCCGAGTTCCGCGACCGCCTTCGCGAGCACGAACAGTTCGAGCAGGTCGCGGCACGCGGCCGGGTCGGCGGGGAGGAGCCCGGTGCCGGCCATGTCGGCGAGGTAACTCTCGACGAACCGGGCCGACACCCACGACGCCCAGAACCGGGCCCAGCCCATCAGCTCGGTGCGGTCCTCGCCGCGGACCACGCCCGAGAAGTTCCCCCGGGTTTCCCGCGGGCCGAACAGCGGGGTCAGGGCCGCGTAGTGGAACGACCGCACCATGTCGGCCGCGTCGCGGAGCGGGGACCGCTTGATCCGCCGCTCCGAGAGGGGCCGCTCGGGGTCGCCCTCGAAGTCGGTGACCACGAACCCCGACCCGGTGTAGAGCAGCTCCCCGAGGTGGTAGTTCCCGTGGACCCGGACCCGCTGCCCGGTCACCTCGGGGCGGAGCACGTCGCGGCACCGGCGGGTCAGCTCGCTCTCGGTGCGGAGCAGCGCGGTGCCCAGCACCCGGGCCGCGGGGGACAGGTCCGGGAGCCGCCGCTTGAGCTCGCGGAACACCATGCCGATGCGGGTCCGCATCCCCTGGTACACGGACCGCTGGTACAGCTTGCCGAACGGCTCGGGGGCCAGGGCCGGGCCGGTCCCGGTGGCCAGGGCCCGGTGCAGGGCGGCGGTGTCGCGGCCGAGCTGGGCGGCCGTGTCGAGGTACGGCGCGAGCCACTCGCGGCCCTCGCCGGCCGGGGCCGCGTCGGAGACCCAGGCGTCGGCCGGGGCCGGGGCCGGGGGCTTCATCGGGTGCGCCAGCACGCCCTCGTAGAACCGGCTCAGCGCGTCGAGCGTGTACTGCCACGCGGTCCCCTCGTTGGGGACGTACCCGTACAGCACGGCCATCGTGACCGGCGCCCCGTCGGCCGGCCGCAGCTCGACCGCGCCGAGCACGGGGGCGGTGCGGTCGTAGGTCGTGTGCTCGGTCAGGAACCGGCCGAGTTCCAGGGCCGGGTGGGGCCCGGCCTCCATCCGTTCGAAGGACTTGAGGACGGCCCGGGACCCGTACGTGACGGTCAGGTCGTGCTCGCGGCTGCGGCGGAGGGTGATCGGCTCGGGCACCTCGCCGGTCCCGAGGGCGGCCCCGAAGTGCGGGAACGCGACCGCCGCCACCTCGCCCCCGTCGAACGGCACGGCGCCGCCGGCCGCGATGCCCCGGAGGAGCGCCGCGGAGTGCGCCGGGTCGGTGCGCGCGTCGAACAGGACGCCGGCGGCCGCGCCCCGCTTCACCAGCTCCGCGACGACGGCCCCCGGCGCGACGCCCCCGGCCCCCTCGGGCGGCGCGAACCCGAGCCGCAGTGCGCGGGCCTGGGTCTCGCCGTCGAGCAGGTCCACGTCCACGAGGACCAGGCCGGTCGGGGCCTCCAGCGGGAGCCGGGCCGCGGCCCGGACCGTCACGTCCCGCACCGCCCGGGTCCGCCCGTGGTGGACGACCGTGTCGGTCAGGTACCGCCACACCGCGAGTTCGAGCCGGTCGAGGTGGTCGGGGTGCAGCGCGTCCTCCCAGGTGTCGGCGACGGGGAGCCGGGGCACCGGGGCCTCGCGGGGGCCGGCGGCCACCTCCAACGGCACCGGGGCCGGGGCGATCGAGAACCAGTAGAACCCGTGCGGCCCGAGGGTGAACGGGACCGGGTCGGCCCCGATGACCGGGAACGCGGTGCGGCCGAACAGCTCGCACGGCACCCGGCCGGCGAACTCCGACAGGTCGAGCTGCACGTACTGCACGAACCGGGACAGGTTGGCGACGACCAGGAGCGTCTCGTCCTCGTGGCGGCGGACGAACGCGAGGATCTTCGAGTTGTCGGGCCGCAGGAACGCGATGGCCCCGCGGCCGAACGCCCGGTACTGCTTGCGGAGCGCGATGAGCCGCTTCATCCACCACAGGAGCGAGCTGGGGTTGCTCTGCTGGGCCTCGACGTTCACCGTCTCGTAGTGGTACTCGGGGTCGACGACCGCCGGCAGGTACAGCTTCTGCGGGTTCGCCTTGCTGAACCCGGCGTTCCGGTCGCTCGACCACTGCATCGGGGTCCGGACCCCGTTGCGGTCGCCCAGGTAGATGTTGTCGCCCATGCCGATCTCGTCGCCGTAGTACACGACCGGGGTGCCGGGCATGGAGAACAAGAGCGCGTTCATCAGCTCGATGCGGCGGCGGTCGTTCCGCAGGAGCGGGGCCAGCCGGCGGCGGATGCCCAGGTTGATCCGGGCCTGGGCGTCGCTCGCGTACGCCCGGTACATGTAGTCCCGCTCCTCGTCGGTCACCATTTCGAGCGTCAGCTCGTCGTGGTTGCGGAGGAACATGCACCACTGGCAGTTGTCGGGGATCGGCGGGGTCTGCTCGAGGATGTCGATGATCGGGAACCGGTCCTCCTGGTGCAGCGCCATGTACAGCCGCGGCATGACCGGGAAGTGGAACGCCATGTTGCACTCGTCGCCGTCGCCGAAGTAGTGGACCGCGTCCTCGGGCCACTGGTTGGCCTCGGCGAGGAACATGCGGCCGGGGAACTTCGCGTCCATGTGCGCCCGGAGCCGCTTCAGGTACGCGTGGGTCTCGGGCAGGTTCTCGCAGTTCGTGCCCTCGCGCTCGAACAGGTACGGGATCGCGTCGAGCCGCAGCCCGTCCACGCCCATTTCCATCCACTGGTCGAGGACCGGGGTGAGCCGGTCCCACACGAGCGGGTTGTCGAAGTTCAGGTCCGGCTGGTGGCTGTAGAACCGGTGCCAGTAGTACTGGTCGGCGACCGGGTCGTGGGTCCAGTTCGAGCGCTCGAAGTCCTTGAAGATGATGCGGGCGTCGAGGTACTTGTCCGGCGCGTCGCTCCACACGTACATGTCCCGCTCGGGGCTCCCCTTCGGGGCGCGGCGGGCCTGCTGGAACCACGGGTGCTGGTCCGAGGTGTGGTTGATGACCAGCTCGGTGATGACCCTCAGGCCCCGGCGGTGGGCCGCGTCGAGGAAGTCGCGGAAGTCCTTGAGGGTGCCGTACTGCGGGTTGACGGTCGTGTAGTCGGCGATGTCGTACCCGTCGTCCCGCAAGGGGGACGGGTAGAACGGCTGGAGCCAGATGGCGGTGACGCCGAGGTCCTGGATGTAGTCGAGCCGCTGGCGGAGCCCGCGGAAGTCGCCGACCCCGTCGCCGGCGCTGTCCTGGTAGGCGCGGACGTGGATCTGGTAGAAAACGGCGTCCTTGTACCAGAGGGGGTCCGTGTCCGTCATACGCTCCTCGCGCTCCTCGCCGGGGCACCGGGACTGGTCCTCGCGGCGGGGGTGCAAATCTTACGCCGCTCGCGCCGGCCGGGGAACAAGGGGCGGTGCCCCGGACCGGGGGTATGGGGGTTCGCGGCGTTGCCCGCACACCCGGGGCGATGCCCCCGAAGGGGGTCGCACAAGCTGAGCCGGGGGCGACAAAGAAATCACATGGATGGGTCCGGCCCGGCTTCGGGGGGCACAGACGCCTACCTCTGCTCTGACTGTGACTCGCGCCAACTCCGCAATCGGCCCAAGCCGTCCGTAAAGTGGAGCACGGCCCGAAGCGTCTCGAGCAAGTTACGCGCACGGGCGGCAGCCCACGCGTCTGCGACACCCCAGGTCACTCCGTTCCACGGCTGTTCCGCGATACGGATCCGCAGGTCGAACCTCTTGACGTCGAAGTCGTTCGGACTCAGGGTCACTGATGACCCTCGACCGGGGCCAGCTTGGAACAACTTGGACGCTGAGAGTCGCTCCTCCGCGCGCTTCAAGTCTGCCGCCCGAACCTGAACTCCACTCGCGATGCGAACGTGTCGGAGGATGACCGAATCCCGCGTGTCGGTGCTCCCTTCAATGATGATTCGTGCGACCTCGCGCGGCTCCTCGGCGCCGACGGAGCCCGTGGCCCCGAGGATCGCCGCCGTCAGCCCGACCGCCGTGGACAGGACGCCCTTCCAGAAAAGTCGCAGCGGCCGCTTCACGCGATGGATCCTTATTCGGCTTCCGTGGACCAACTCGGTATTCCTTACCGCCCCAGGTTGGGCCGCTACCGCTTCTCGGCCGGGCTCTCGTCGGTGAACAGGGCGCTGATCGACTCGTTCCCGTGGATCCGCTGGATCGCCTTGGCGAACAGCCCGGCGACAGAGATCACCTTCATGTTCGGGAGCATCTTCTCCGCGGGGATGGGCACGCTGTCGGTCACCGCGATCTGCGTCAGGTTGCAGTCCCGGCTGACCTCCTTGAGCTTCTCGATGGCCTTCCCGCACAGCACCCCGTGGGTGGCCCCGATGTAGATGTTCTTCGCGCCGTGGGCGTGCGCCACCCGGACCGCCCCGACGATGGTGCCGGCCGTCGAGATCAGGTCGTCGTACACCACGACCGTCTTCCCGTCGAGCGGCGCGCCGATCAGGTGCCCCTGCTTCACCTCGGTCGCGCTGGTCCGCTGCTTGTTGATGATCGCGATGTCCCCGCCCACGTTCTTCTGGAAGTCGAGCGCCTTCTTGATGCTCCCCTCGTCCGGGCTCAGCACCACCAGTTCCTCGGGCGGGATGTTCAGCGACCGCATGTGCTTGGCGAGTTCCTTGACCGCGTACAGGTGGTCGACCGGGATGTCGAAGAACCCCTGGATCTGGGCCGCGTGCAGGTCGAGGGCCAGCACCCGGTCGGCCCCGGCCTTGGTGATGAGGTTGGCGACCAGCTTCGCGGAGATGGGGACGCGCCCCTTGTCCTTGCGGTCCTGGCGGGCGTACCCGTAGTACGGCAGCACGGCGGTGATCCGGGCCGGGCTGGCCCGCTTGAAGGCGTCCAGCAGGATCAGCAGTTCCATCAGGTGCTGGTTCACCGGGGTGCAGACCGGCTGCACGATGAACACGTCGCGGCCGCGGACGTCCTCGTCGATGCGGACGCTGGTCTCGCCGTCCGGGAAGTCGCGGATGTCGATGCGGCCGAGCGCCCCGCCCAGGTCGACGGCGATCTTCTCGGCCAGGGGGCGGTTCGCCCGGCCGCTGAAGATCTTGAGCTTGTGGTTGTTACCGTTGCCAAACACCGGTCGGCCCTCCGCTGCATCCGTGAGAAGTGCATTATGCGATTGGAGGGTACCGATTGCCAGTTATCATCGGGTAACCCCCGACTTGCCGACTTGCCCAGGACCCCCCAATGCCCAATGACCCCGACGCGGCCCGCGACCACCTGGCGCTCGCCCTCGTGCCGGGGCTGGGGCCGAAGCTCACCGCGGCGCTCATCGAGCGGTTCGGCTCCGCGGCCGCCGCGCTCCGGGCGACCGCCGCGCAACTCGCCGAGATCCCGCACATCGGCGCGAAGACCGCGGCCGACCTCGCGGCGGCGCTCCGCACCGTGGACGTCGAGCCCGAGCTGCGGCTGATGGAGAAGCACGGCTCGCACGCGGTCGCACTGGGGCTCGAAGACTACCCCGGCCCGCTCGCAAAGGTGCCGGCCCCGCCGCCGCTCCTGTACCTCCGCGGCGAGTGGCTGGCCGCCGACGCGAACGCGGTCGGCATCGTCGGCTCGCGGAGTTGCACCCCGTACGGGTTGAAGGTCGCCGCGCAACTGGCCCGCGAACTCGCACGGGCCGGGTACACGGTCGTCTCGGGGCTGGCCCGTGGGATCGACGGTGCGGCCCACCGCGGCGCGCTCGACGCCGGCGGCCGCACGGTCGCGGCGCTGGCCGGCGGGCTCTCGAAGATCTACCCGCCCGAGCACGCCGACCTCGCGGCGCAGATCGCGAACGGCCGCGGGTGCCTCGTCACGGAAACGCCGATGGGGATGGACCCGCAGCCCGGCATGTTCCCGGCGCGGAACCGCGTCATCAGCGGGCTGTCGCGGGCGGTGGTTGTGGTGGAGGCGAACGCCCGCAGCGGCGCGCTCATCACGGCCCGGCACGCCGCGGAGCAGGGCCGCGAGGTGTACGCCGTGCCCGGCCGCGTGGACGACACCGCGAGCGCCGGGTGCCTGGAACTGATCCGCGCCGGCGCGCGGCTCGTGCGAACGGCCGACGACGTCCTCGAAGACCTGAAGGGACTCGCGACCGACCCGACCCCGGCGAGCGGGGGGCGTCAGCCCCATGAGCTGTCTGGGATGGCGCGTCCTCGGGGGGCTGACGCCCCCCGCTCGCCCGAACCACCGCCCCCGCCGCCCCCGCAACTCGACGCGACGCAGCAGCGCGTCTTCGATGCGCTCGCTGTCCGCAAGCACGCCGACGAACTCACCCGCGAGCTCGGGGTACCGGTCGCGGAGCTGTCGCGTGTCCTGATGCAGCTCGAGATGAAGAAGGTCGTGCGCCGCATGCCGGGCAACTTCTACGAACGCCGGTGACCGCGGCGGGGCGGCGTGAATAGCAATACCCCCCAACTCGTCCGTAACGTGTCAACGACACCACCACTTCGAGGAATCTCCGTGTTCGATCTGAACGCAGTCCAGGCGGCGGTCCGCGAGTCCGGAGTCGACGGCTGGCTCCTGTACGACTTCCGCGGGCTGAACGTCCTCGCCCAGCGCGTGGTCGGCCTCGCCGACAAGAAGTCGCTGCTCTCGCGGCGGTGGTTCTACTTCGTCCCGGCGAGCGGCGAGCCGAAGAAGCTCGTCCACGCGATCGAGCCCGCGTCGCTCGACCACCTCGCCGGCTCGAAGACCACCTACCGCCGCTGGCAGGAACTCGAAGCCGGCGTCGGCGCGCTTCTGAGCGGCGCGAAGAAGGTGGCGATGGAGTACAGCCCGCGGAACGCGAACCCGTACATCAGCCGGGTCGATGCCGGCACCATCGAGTTGGTGCGGTCGTTCGGGTGCGAGGTCGTGCCTTCGGGCGACCTGATCCAGCTCTTCGAGGCGGTGTGGGACGCGGACCAGGAGAAGTCGCACTTCGAGGCCGCGAAGCTGTGCCGGGCCGCCTACGACATCGCGTTCGCGTTCATCGCCGACGAGATCAAAGCGAAGGGCAAGGTGATGGAGACCGCGGTGCAGGCGCGGATCCTGAAGCACTTCGCCGACAGCGGCATGACGACGTACAGCCCGCCGATCGTGGGCGTCGGCCCGCACAGCGGCGACCCGCACTTCGACACGTCGCCGGCCACCGACACGCCGATCGAGAAGGGCTCGTTCGTGCTGATCGACCTGTGGGCGAAGATGAACCGCCCGCGGGCCGTGTACGCCGACTACACCCGCACCGTGTTCATCGGCGACACCGTGCCCGAGAAGTACGCGAAGGTGTTCACCGTGGTCGCCGCGGCGCGCGACGCCGGCATCACGTGCGTCAAGGACGCCTTCGTCGCGAAGCGCCCCTTGCGCGGCTGGGAGGTCGACAACGCGACGCGGGCGGTGATCGAAGCGGCCGGGTACGGCGAAAACTACCCGCACCGCACCGGGCACAACATCGGCCAGGAGGTCCACGGCAACGGCGCGCACATCGACGGCCTGGAGACCCGCGACGACCGGCTCATCATCCCGCGGACGTGCTTCAGCATCGAGCCCGGCATCTACCTGCCCGAGTTCGGTGTGCGGAGCGAGGTGGACGTCTTCATCGACGCGGCCGGCACCGTCCACGTCACCGGCGGCGACCTCCAGACCGAGATCCACCGCATCGTGGTGTGAGGGAGGGCGGTGCGTTAACCTGACGATATGGTCGGTGCAGGCGTCGCACCGGTATTCACCTCAGGAGGATTGCGAATGGCCCCCGAACAACTTCGCTCGATGTTGCGCGCCACGCCGTTCCGGCCGTTCAAGGTCTACATGGCGAGCGGCCACTCGTACCCCGTGACGAGTCCCGAGTGGTTCATGGTCGGTCCGATCACCTCGGCTCTCGGGCTTCCGGGCAAGGCGGGAGACGGGGAGATCATCCACCTGCTCGAGAACATGAGCATCACCCACACGGAACCGGTTGATGTCCCCCCCGCGACGTGACAGAACAAAAGAACCCCGGGCCACCCGGGGTTCTTCGCACACGAGGTTCAAGCGTCTCGACACGCTGGGAGCGTGAGCGATCTCAGCGTCGCCTCGGGGCGCTCGCGGTCCCGGATCGCTTTGCGCATCCTCGCTCGGGCCTGCCACACGGCGTCGCCGACGAAGATCAGCACCGCGGCGAACACGCACGCGAACGCGGCGGGGAACCCGGGCTCGACGGTGTGCTTGAGCACGAACACCGCCAGGATCAACTGGATCGTCGGCGACAGGAACTGGATGAAGCTCACGGCCAGGAGCGGCAGGCGGCGAATCGACAGCGTGAAGGTGATGAGCGGCACCACGGTCACGATGCCGCTGAACGCGATCAGCGCGCTCAGGCCGAGTTCGCCGCCCATGTGGTTCCGGCCCACCGCCCACAGGTAAATCAGCCCCGCCAGCGACACCGGCAGCATCAGCAGCGTCTCGACCGTCAGGCCGGTCGCGCTCTCCACGGCGACCTGCTTCCGCACCAGTCCGTACAGCCCGAACGACACCGTGAGCGAGATCGCCAGCCACGGGAAGTACCCGCCGACGATGCACGGGATCGCCACGCCGATCGCCACGAGCGCCAGCGCCGGGAAGTGCGCCGGCCGCAGCTTCTCGCCGAGCACGAGCGTGCCCAGCGCCGCGTTCACCAGCGGCATCATGTAGTAGCCGAGGCTCGCCTCGGGAACGCGGTTGGTCACCGTGGCGTAGATGTAGAGCAGCCAGTTCACCGCGAGGAGCGTGGACGACACGAGCAGCGTCAGGACGAGCTTGCGGCTCCGCAGCACGCGGTACAGGTTACCCCACCCGCCGACGACCGCGGTGATGGCGGCCATGACCGGCAGCGACCAGGTGATGCGGTGCGCGAGGATCTCTTCGGCGGGGATGCCGTACGCGCCGAGGGCCGAGAAGTAGAGGGGCACGAGCCCCCACCACGAGTACGCGATCAGCCCGAACCCCAGCCCGGACCGGAACCTCGCCGCCGCAGGATCAGACACCTCAACCTCCCCTGATTGGGCGAGCGGGGGGCGTGAGCCCCCCGAGTGACTTTCAAGGAGGATCACTCGGGGGGCTCACGCCCCCCGCTCGCCTGGAACAACTGCAACCGCCGCGCGAGCATGGTGTGGAAGTAGTGCTCGCCGTTCTCGCGCTTCACGCTGTACCGGCCGGTCTGGTAGCTGCGGCTGTTCAGGTTCCGCTGCACTTCCTCGCACACGCCGACGTCTTCGGTCTGCACCTCGTCCGTCACGATCAGACTCTCGCGGACGAACTCGGGGTCCGCGTCGGGCGCGAAGTACAGGTCGAAGACCACCCGGCACCGGTCCACCGCGAGCGGCACCACGACGTTCGTGTCGAGCACGCCCGAGTACACGTTCACCATCGCGTTCGGGAACACCCACCAGTACGCCGCGGCGTCGCCGATTCGCGTGCGGCCGGCCCCGCCCTCGCCCGGCTTCATCGGGCTGCTCTGGAGCACCGTGTTGCCCTCGGGCACGGTGCGGTACTCGCGGTAGTCGAGCACCCCCGCGAGCCCGGGGTGGATGGTGTTCACGTGGTAGCCGCCGTCGAGGTAGTTGTCGACGTACACCTTCCAGTTGCACGCGAGGTCGTAGGTCTTGCGCACGTGCCACACGAAGCCCGTCAGCGCGTCCCGCGATGCGGCCCACGCCGGCAATGGAGCGAGGAACTGCTCCAGAGGTTCGGCCGGTTTCTCCAGGTGCACCCACACGTACGGCCCCCACTCGGCGACGCTCACCGGCGGCAGCCCGTTGTCCTCGCGGCGGAACCCCTCGACGCCGTCGAATTCCGGCACGCCGCGGAGGTTGCCGCTCAGGTCGTAGGTCCAGCCGTGGTAGTGGCACCGCAGCTTGGTGACCGTGCCGCACGCCTCGCTGCACACACGCGCCGCCCGGTGCCGGCACACGTTCACGAACGCCCGCAGCACGCCGTCGTCGCGGACGACCAGGACCGGTTCGTCGGCCACGTCGGTCGTGAGGAACTGCCCCGGGGTCGCGACCAGCTCGCGCCGCCCGGCGACCTGCCACGTCCGCGCGAACACCGCGTCGCGCTCCAGGCGCGCGACCTCGGGCGACGTGTACCAGGTGTTCGGGAGGCAGTGCGCCCGCTCCAGCGGGACCGACGGGTCGAACTGCGCCAGCAGACCTTGAAGTGTACCGCTCATGAGATGTGACCTTTCAGAAGCCCCCGGGTTGTGACCCGGGGGCGTACTGCATCATATCGTCACCGACGAGAACCCGCCGTCCACGACGATGTTCTGCCCGGTCACGAAGGCGCTCGCCCGCGGGGCCGCGAGCCACACCGTCGCGCCGGCGAGTTCCTCGGCCGTGCCGAACCGGCCCATCGGCGTGTGCCCGATGATCGACTGGCCGCGCTCGGTGTACGTGCCGTCGTCCTTCATCAGCATCCGGCGGTTCTGCTCGGCCGGGAAGAACCCCGGGCTGATCGCGTTCACCCGCACCCCCTTCGTCGCCCACTCGCGGGCCAGCCACAGCGTCAGGTTCAGCACCGCGGCCTTCGACGCCGAGTACGCCACCACCCGCGACAGCGGGACGATGCTCGACATCGACGCGATGTTGATGATGCTCCCCTTGCCGGCCGCGACCATCGACTCGCCGAAGATCTGGCACGGGAGCAGCGTGCCGCCGACGAGGTTCAGGTCGAAAACCGCGTTCCAGCCCTCCATCCCCATCTTGCAGAAGTCGCCGCCGGGCATGATGGTGCCCTCGGGCTTGTTCCCCCCGGCCCCGTTGATGAGCACGGTGGGGGTGCCGTACTTCGCGGTGATCGCGTCGCGGGCCGCGGTCAGCGACGCGCGGCTCATCGCGTCGGCCTGCTGGAAGAACGCGGTGCCGCCGGCCGCCTCGATGGCCCGCACGCGCTCGGTGCCGCGCTCGGCGCTGCGCCCCAGGATGGCGACCCTCGCGCCCGCGGCCGCGAGCGCGTCGGCCATCGCGCCGCCCAGAACCCCGGTGCCGCCGAACACGGCCGCGACTTCGCCGGTGAGATCGAACAAGTTGGTCATGTGAGTTCCCGTTCAAATTGCAGGAACCAACCACAGAGGCACGGAGACACAGAGAAAACAGAAGAGAGGAGCGACCTCAAGAGATGCCTTGTCTCTGTCTTGGTTTTCTCTGTGTCTCTGTGCCTCTGTGGTTGGTCATTCTGCTGTAGTTAGTCCTGATTGATAAACAGTGGCTTCAGGTGCCGGTCGTACAGGTTGCCGGTGACGTTCCGCGACACGGCCGGCTCGCACGCCTTGAGCATCGCGAGGTAGCGGTCGCCCATCTGCGCGGCGATCTTGAACCCGACGTGGACCAACTGCCGCAGTGAGGCGTTGAACGCCGGGTTCGCCGGCTCGTGCCGCAGCGCCGCGACGAACTGCTCGGAGGTCCAACCCTTCACCGCCTCGGCGGCCGGGAGCTTCGCGGCGTCGATGTCGATGACGGTCGCGTAGGGCGCGCAGAGTTCGTCCTTCTTCTTCAGCGCGCCGGCGTAGATCTCCTTCGCCATGTCGAGGCCCGCGCCGCCGGTCTCGGCGAGGCCGATCACCTCTTCGAGCCACGTCGTGCCGGCGGTCTTCAGGTGCAGCCCGGCCCCCGTGTCCCGGATCGCGCGGCGCATCGGGCCATAGATCGAGAACTTGTCGCTGCCCGAGTGGACGCTCAGCTTCAGGTTGGCCGGTAGCCCGTAGGTCTTCACCGCGAACGCGATCACGGCGAGGTCGTCGCGGAACTCCTTCTCGAACTGCGCGAGGTCGCCGACGTAGTCGACCCCCTTGTTGAACCGGCCGGTGAACTTCGGGGCGATCGTCTGCACCGGCACGTTCTCGTCGGCGAGTGCGGCGAGGATGAGGAGCAGTTCCGGCGGCGTCTGCGGGGCGTCGGTCTCGTCCATCGAGACCTCGGCGATGACGTTGTCGGCCCCCTTCGCGGCGGCGATCTTGCGGTAGATCGCGCCGGCGTCCTGCACCGCCTTGAGGTACTTCGCCGCGACCCGCTCGACGTCGGCCCGGGTCGTGGTGAACGGCGACGACACGCCGGGGATCGCGATTGAGCCGGCCAGTTCCGGGTGCCGCTCGACGAATGCCGCCACCGCTTCGGGCGCGGCCGGCTGGCCAATCGAATCGGCGACGTCGATGGTGTAGAAGTCGCACGCCGCGAGGAACCGATCGACGGTTTCGAGGCGGATGTGGTCGGCGTCGACGTGGTACGGTTTCGCCCAGCCGAGCGCCTTCACTGCGGCGTCGGCCGACGCCCGCACGCTGCCCGGCTCCGAGCCGATGATCGTGTGCTCGCGGTTCGACTTGTTCCACACCGGGACGACCTCGGCCCCCTGTGCGGCCGCGAGGACGCACGCATTCAGTTGCGCCTTCGCCTGGTGCGCGAACCGGTCACCGACCCCGACGGAATACTTGGCGAGCGTGGGCACTGAGAGAACCTCGGGAGAATGTGGGTGGCGTTGTTGTATCGAAGCCGAAGAGTATTCACCGCACAGGGCGTACGGGGCGTGGAGAAGATCCCGAATTCAGAGCTTTGGTTGCGGACCGTGCGCTGTTCTCTCGGCGTTCTCAGCGGTGAATCCTCCTCGTTCCCCCTCGATGCGGTAGAAGTACTCGATCAGGAGCGCGGTCGCGGCGCAGCCGAACAGGTGCCACAGCCAGTGGCTCCCCATCGGCAGCAGCGAGCCGATGCGGAGGTCGATGAGGCGGAAGCACCACGCGATGGCGAACGCGACCAGCCCGGCCAGGAACCAGCCGCCGTGCCGGAACCGGGTCCGCACGAGCGCGACCGAGACCGGCAGCACGACCACCAGCGCGAGCGCCGCGTAGGACAGGTTGACGGCGAGCGTGCGGCCGGGGCCGATCGCGCGGAAGAGGAGCGCGTTCACCGCGACGTAGAACGCCGCCGCGCCGGGGACGTACCGCCACCCGCGGCGGCCCCAGAACCGCACCGCGACGAACACCGCCCCGGCCAGGCCCAGCACCGAGATCGGAACCACGTCGAGCAGGAAGTAGGCGTACCGTGTGCGGGTCGCGTGATAGAGCGTGCCGCCGACGCCGCCGGCCAAGAGGATCGGCAGACAGCAGCACAGGAACGGGTAAGCAAGGTAGCGGCCATTGAGTCGCCACGCCCAAACCGCCACGAGTGCGACGAACAGCGCCGCGGTCGCCGCGTTCCACGGCTCGGCGACCGCGGGGCCGCCCGCCGCGAACGGGTCGGCGGGGGTCTCGGTGTACCGCGGGCCGCCGTCGGCCATCTCCGGGTTGGCGACCAGCGCCCAGTCGGGGCGGGGCGGGGGCGAATCGCTGTCGGTGGGCATAAGTCGGTCACCGGTTCGGGCTCGAGCGGGCGCACACGGGCGCGGTCGGAATTGTACCAACCCGCCCCGCGGGTCGCCCAAATGCTGATGTGGTGATGGGTTGCGCGGGAAGGGAATTTCACTCTTCCCTCGCTTGACGGCCCCGAAATCGTTTACTAAGAAGCGACTACCTTTGACCGGCCACGCCCGGGGAACGGCTTGTGTTCCCCGAGAACCGGTGCGGCCGACTGAAACCGAACGTTCGCGCCGGTGGGGAGTGGCGAGTCGCACGTCCCGCCGCATCGAGTTAGAGTCCGGGCCTGCGGAAGCCGATAGCTGTGTGGTTCTTGGGGTCCGCCGGCCGTTAACCCGTACACGAGGAAAGCCTGATGGCCCGTCGCAGCCTCCTGGTGCCCCCGGGACTCGCCACCGCCGAGGAATCGGCTCCGTGGCCCGTCCCGCCCGCCTCCCCGTTCCTGGTCGCCGCGGCCGACGACGAGGACGACGTGGAAGACGATGACGAGGACGAGGACGACGACGACGAGGACGACGACCTCGACGACGACCTCGACGACGACCTCGACGACGAGGAGTTCGATGACGAGGAGTTCGACGACGAGGAGTTCGACGACGACCTAGACGACGACCTCGATGACGACGACGACGACGACGACGACGAGGACGAAGAAGAAGACGACGAGTGAGTGCGAGCGCCGCGACGGGATGGGGGCGCCCCCATCCCGTTTTTCGTTGCCGCACGCCGGACTCGGGGGCGACCGGTCGGACTGGTTGTGCCTGTTGTGTCGGGCCTCCTGGCGAGCGGGGGGCGTGAGTCCCCCGGCAGAACCGCGATTCCCACACACCGGGGGCCTCACGCCCCCCGCTTGCCCGAATCCACACGCACTCGTCGGATTTCTCGCAACCACTCCGGGCCGGCGCTCACCTAGAATGGGGCGGCCCGTACCGCGTCCGGTGGTCACCCCGAGGCCGTCGTGTGAAGCCGCCCTTCCTCCCGCACCACGTCTACGCGGTCCCGAAGCGGCCGACGGTCCAGGCCCGCGTCGCCGGGTTCCTCGGCCGCAACTGGGCCCGGGTCGGGTACGCGTACCACGTCGAGCCGACGTGGCTCGAAGTGAACCGCGTGGGCCTCCGGGTCCGCGGGCTCCCGGCCGCGTTCCACGGGGTGAAGGTCGCGCACCTCACCGACTTCCACTTCGGCCGCCACATCCCGCACGGGTACATTGAGGACGCGCTTGCCCGGGCGACCGCGGAAGCGCCCGACCTGATCGCGCTGACCGGCGACTTCATCGACCGCGGGCCGAAGCACGTCCGCTCGGCGGCGAGGCTGTTCCGGCACCTCAAGGCCCCGCTCGGGGTGTACGGCGTCCTCGGCAACCACGACTTTTCGGTCCACACGCCCCGCGGCGTCCGCCGGCACGCCGGGTTGGGCGCGGCCGTGGCCGACGCGCTCGAGTCCGAGGGGGTGAGCGTGCTGCGGAACCGGGCCGTGCGGCTCGACCGCGGCGGGGCCGGGCTGGTGGTCGCCGGGGTCGACGACCTGTGGAGCGGCGAGGCCGACCCGGGGGCCGCGCTCGGCCGCGAGTGCCCGGACACGCCGCGGGTGGTGCTGGCCCACAACCCGCAGTCGGTCGAGGGGTTCGGCGGGTGCCGGGCCGACCTGACCCTGAGCGGCCACACGCACGGCGGGCAGGTCGACTGGCCGGGGCTGGGCCGCATCCTGCTGAACAAGCGGGCGAAGCGGTGGGCCGCCGGGCTGTACCGGCACGGGGGCGGGCACGTCTACGTGAACAAGGGTGTCGGGTTCGGGTGGCGGTTCCGGTTCGGGGTCCGCCCCGAGGTCGCGGTGTTCACGCTCAACCCGGAGTAGACACGGGCCGCGGCGAGCGGGTAGGCTTGGCGGCGACCGCCCCGGGCAACGGAGTCCCGGGTGCGGCGCACGCACCAGACACCTCACGACACTGCCGCACGGAGGCGACGTGGACGAGCTTACCCTCATCACCGGCGGGGCCGGGTTCATCGGCTCGCACCTTGCCGAACAACTGGCCCTCCGCGGCCGCCCGGTCCGGGTGCTCGACGACTTCAGCACCGGCCTCTGGTCCAACCTGGCGCACCTCGACCCGACCCCCGAACTCGTGGAGGGGAGCCTGACCGACCCGGCCGCGGTCGCGCAGGCGATGCACGGGGTCGGGGTCGTGTACCACCTCGGCGCGCTGGCGTCGGTGGCCCGGAGCGTCGAGAACCCGGTCGCCACGCACGCGGCCTGCGCCACCGGCACCCTGAACCTGCTCGACGCGGCCCGGAAGTGCGGCGTGCGGCGGGTCGTGTACGCGGCGAGTTCGAGCGCCTACGGCGGGGCGATGGGCAGCTCGATGGGCCAGGGCGAGAACCTGCAGGTCGTCGCGAAGTCGCCGTACGCCGCGGCGAAGCTCGCCGGCGAGCTGTACATGCAGGCGTTCGCGCACACCTACGGCATCGAGACCGTGCGGCTCCGGTTCTTCAACATCTTCGGGCCGCGGCAGCGGGCCGACAGCCCGTACTCGGGCGTGATCGCGCTGTTCACCGACATGATGATGCGGGGCAAGCGGCCGACGGTGCAGGGCGACGGGCTCCAGTCCCGCGACTTCACCTACGTGCTGAACGCGGTCGAGGCGCTGATGCGGGCCGCGGAGGCGCCCGAGGTGTCGGGCAACGTGTACAACGTCGGCACCGGCCGCACGGTCACCGTCCTCGACCTGGTAAAGGCGCTGAACCGCGCCCTGGGCACGAACCTGAGCCCGGTGTTCGGGCCGTCGCGGGCGGGCGACGTGCGGTTCTCGAAGGCCGACATCCGCAACACCCGCGAGGACATCGGCTACGAGCCGATCTTCAGCTTCGAGGACGGGCTGGAGAAGACGGTGGAGTGGTACCTGGAGACCGCCGAGAACGCCGTCGCCTCGCGGGGCGTATGATGTCTGGTTGAGGGCGCGGGGCGGGACCGCCGGACCGAGCCGGCGATTCGCCACGCGCGGCCCTCGCCCGCCGGACACGCGCCATGGACTTCCTCCCCGCGTCCGACCGCCACGCCTGGACTGCTGTGAACTGCTACGCCGCCGGTGACTTCGCCGGTGCGATCGCGGCGTGCGACGACGCCCTGCACATTAACCCGAACCATGCGCACGCCTACAACACCCGCGGCGCGGCCCGCTACAACCTCGGCGACCTCACCGGGGCACTCGCGGACTGCGACCGCGCGCTCGCCCTGCAACCGGTCCTCGTCGGGGCGCTCTTCAACCGCGCCGCGGTGCGGACCGCCCTGAACGACTACGCCGGTGCGGTTGCTGACTGTGATCAGGCGCTGGCCCTGAACCCGGGCAAGGCGGGGGTGTACCACTGCCGCGCCGTGGCTCGGTACGGGCTGCACGACTTCCACGGGTCGATCGCCGACTGCGACCGGGCGCTGGCCCTGGACCCGCGCCTCGCCCCGGCCTACGCCGCACGCGCCGCCGCACTGAACGGCCTGGGGTTGTGCCGCCAGGCGATCCCCGACTGCGACCGGGCGCTGGCGCTCGACCCGCGGCTCGTTCTGGGGTACGTCGCCCGCGCGAACGCCCGCTACCACTGCGGCCTGGCCGCCGCGACGCTCGACTTCCGGCGGGCCTTCGCGATCAACCCCGCGGTGAGCGCGAAGCTCGTGGTCTCGGGACTTGTGAGCGCCGCGCGACAGGAGCCGTGCGTCACGCTGGAGCAGTGCAACAATCACCTGCTCAAGAACCCGGACGACGCGATCCACTACGCCCGCCGCGGGGTCATCCAGATGCTCCGCGGCGACGAGGTCGCCGCCGAGCGCGACCTCGCGCACTACTTGTCCCTCCGCCCGGAGGGGAAGGGGAACCTGGAACTGTTAGTCGCCGAGGCCCGCCGCCGCCTGGCCGCGGTGTGAGAAGCGGGGCTCGACGCACCCTACCCCGACCGGCCCCACTCGCACCCGGCACCGCACGTGAGCGGGTCAATCGCCCATGCTGAAGAAGACGGCGGGGGCGGCGGCGGTTGCGAGGCGGTTGATCTTCGCGAGCGCCTGCTTGAACCGGCCGGTTTCGGCGGCGTGGGTCACGATCACGAGCGGCACCGGGCTGCCGCCGGTCTCGGCCGCCTCGTGCTGCACCACGCTCGAAATGCTGATCTGCTCGTCGGCCAGGATGCGGGTCACGTCGGCCAGCACGCCCGGCTTGTCCGCGACGAGCAACCGCAGGTAGAACCGGCTCCGCACCCGCTCGGGCGGTTCGATCGCGAACCCCTTGCTCGCCTTCGACCACAATTGCGCCGCCGCGAACGTCCGCTGTGCGCGACCGACGGCGAGGTCGATCAGGTCCGCGAGGACCGAACTCGCGGTCGGCCCGCGGCCCGCCCCTGGCCCCTGGTACAGCGTCTCGCCTACCACGTCGCCACGCACCAGCACCGCGTTGTACGCCCCGCGGACCTGCGCCAGCAGGTCGGTGTGCCGCAGCAGCACCGGGGCGACGTGAAGCGCCACTCCAAGTGCGGAGTGCGGAGTGCGGAGTGCGGAGTCCGAAGAGTCAGGCTGTTTCTCATTCCGCACTCCGGGTTCCGCATTCCGCGTTCCGGAGGTCCACGCCTCGGCGAGCAGCTTGATCGTGTACCCGAGTTCGTCGGCGAACCGGATGTCCATCGCGTCGAGGGTGTCGATCCCCTGGCGCTCGATGTCGGTCGGCTTCGCGGTCACGCCGAACGCGATCTGCGCGAGGATCGCGAGCTTGTGGGCCGCGTCGGACCCGTCCACGTCGAGGGTCGGGTCGGCCTCGGCGTACCCGAGCCGCTGCGCCTCGGCCAGCGCCGCGGCGTAGGTCATGCCCCGCTCGGCCATCGCGGTGAGGATGAAGTTCGACGTGCCGTTGAGGATGCCCTGGATCGCCGTCACCTGGTTGGCCGCGAGGCTCTCGCCCAGCGCTCGGATGATGGGCACCCCGCCGGCGACCGCGGCCTCGAAGCACACGGCCCGCTCGGTCCTGCGCGCGGCCTCGAAGATCTCGTGCCCGGCCTCGGCGAGCAGCGCCTTGTTCGCGGTGACGACGTGCTTGCCGGCCGCCAGCGCGTCGAGCACCACCTTCTTCGCCGTGGTGGTGCCGCCGATGAGTTCGACGACGACGTGAACGGCCGGGTCGTGGATGGCAGTTGTGTGGTCGGTCGAGATGAGGTCCTTCGGAACGGGACCGTCGCGGAGCTTGGCCGGGTCGCGGACGACGACGCGGCGGAGCGCGAGCGGGCGGCCCGCGCGGGCGGCGAGCCGGTCCCCGTGGCGGAGCAGGACGTCGGCCACGCCGCCGCCGACGGTGCCACAGCCGATGAGTGCGATCCCGAGCGTGTCGAGCATTGTCCCGGACTCCCAAGCGGTCCGGGTATTATCGGGACGACGCGCCCCGCGGCTACCGCGCGTCACCAGTCGCCCGGCAGCACCTCCCCGCCGGCCCGCGTCGAGAGCGCCCCCAGGACGCCGAGGTCGATTGTTTCGGGCACGAACCGGACGCTCCCGTCGGCCAGCGCCACGCTCGCGCCGCCCGGGTGGTAGCTGCCGACCGCGCCGAGCCGCGCCCACCACTGCGGCCCGAGCGTGGCCCAACTGACCTTCGGGGGCGGGGGCGGGACCATCGGGGGCGGGGGCGGCTCGGGCGGCGTGTACACGGACCCGTGCTTGTAGTTGACCGTCACCGTGGCCCCGACGAGCGTGGCGGCGACGCTCGGGCCGGGCGGCGGGGCCCACGCCATGTACGTGCTCGCGGGCTGGAGCGGCGGCGACGGCGCGGCGTCGAACGGGGCGATCAGGTACGAGTCGAGGGCCGCGTCGCCGACGGACCGCTCGCCGAGGAGGAGCGTGCCGCTGGTCCCGTCGGTGACCTCGCCGATGCGGATCCCGACCTGGTTCGCCTTCGGCTTCGACCCCGGGCCGGTCGTGTGGAACATCCCGTCGCACGGCGACGTGTCGGCCGGGAACGGCCGGGTGCCGCCGTTGCCGCCGTAGGTCGTCAGCGCGTACGGCCCGAACGCGAGCGCCGCCGGCACGTCGGTCCCCGGGTGGCTCGGGCACACGTAGGTCTTCACCACGGTGCCGGCCCGCCAGCCGCCGTTGGAGGTCGGGTTCGTGAAGTCCCACTGGTCGTACAGCGCCTGCTGCTCCACGTGCGGGAGCAGCTCGACGAACAGCGACGTGTAGCGCGTCCCGCCCTGCTCGACCCCCGTGGGGAACCGCATGGCGGTGTCGTGGTACCCGTGGCACGCGAGCGCGAGTTGCTTGAGGTTCGCCTGGCACCGCATCCTGTTGGCGGCCTCGCGGACCTTCTGGACGGCGGGAACCAACAGCCCGATGAGCACCGCGATGATCGCGACGACCACGAGCAACTCGATCAGGGTGAAGCCCGGCCGCGGGCCGGCACGCCGGCGCGAGGTGCATGCGAACATGGACGGTCCCGGTGAACTCGGGGCGACAATCCTATCATGCCCGATCCGCGGCGGCGCGTCCACACGGCGGCGAGTAACTCCGGTGAATTACGGGAGAAGGTCGGCCACCCGGACGGGCGCGCCCGGGGCGGCGAGGGGGGCGACGGCGTCGGCCGGGCCGAACGCACGCTGGGTCCGGTACGCGGCCCCGCCGCCGGGGATCGGGTCCGGGTCGCGGAACACCCGCAGCTGCCGCCCGTCCACGTCCAGCACCCAGTGGTCCGGCACCCCCGCCGTCGCGTCCAGCCCCGCCTTCACCGTGATGTCGGACCGCAGCGACGTGTCCGCGACCTCGATTACGAGAACGGCCGTCGTCGGGTGCGACGGGTAGTCCCCCGGCTTGCCCGGCACCACCGCAACGTCCGGCTCGGGGTCCGTGTCCTGGACCGTGACCAGCGGCTTCGAGACCCGGACGTGGTGCCCGACCCGGAACACGTCGCGGATCAGGTCTTCCGTCTTGGTCGCAGCGATCGCGTGCGGCGGGTTCACCGGGCCGTCCTCCTTGATGACCCCGTTGAGCAGCCACGCGCGGCGGCCGGTGAAGCACCCGAGGTCGCCCAGCGCGTGGAACTGGTCCGCGGTCCACCGCAGGTTCCGCGACGGCCCCGGCGGCACCCTCTTCGCGAACGCGGTTGCGAGCATCCGTTGGTCCTCCCTTGCCACTGAAGATACCCGCTGCGGCGCGCGGCCTTCAACGTCATCCGCGATTGACCCTGGACGCGCGGGCCGCGCCGCGGCACGATGGAGCCAGGAACCGCGTTGGAGGTCGATTCACGATGCGCCTCGCTGCTTACACCTGCCCCGTGCTGCTCGCCGGGGCGGCGCTCGCGCAGCAACCGGCCCCGCCCGCGGGCCTAGCGAACTGGTCGTTCGATGAGATCACGCTCCAGAACGGCGCGAAGTTCCAGGGGCTGCTGCTCGCCGAGGGGCCGGACGGGTACCGGTTCCGGCACGTGTCGCGGCCCCCGGGCCGCCCGACCATCACCCTCACCGACAACTTCACCCGGGCCGAGGTCAAGGAGGTGAAGCGGCTGCCGGAGGCCGAGCGGGCGCTCCTCAAGGAGCGGCTGGCCGACCTCGACCCGAGCGGCGAGGGCGAGCGGAAGCGGATGGACTCGCTCGAACTCGTCTCCCGGGACTGGCCCGGCAAGCCCGGCGCGGCCCGGCGGTACGAGTCCGAGTACTTCTTCCTCGAATCGACGGGGTCCGAGGAACTCACCCGCCGGTCCGCGGTCCGCCTCGAGCAGATCTACACCGCGTTCGCCCGGTTCCTCCCGCCCGCGGTCAAGGACGCCCGGCCGACGCGGATCATGCTCGCCACGGACCGCGACGAGTACAAGGCGCTGCTCGGGCCGGTCGGCGAGGCGTTCCTGCTCAACCCCGCGGTGTACGACCGGGCGAACAACCAGGTGCTCTGTGGGCACGACCTGCGGGAACTCGGCACCCGGCTCCAGAGCGCCCGCATCCACCACTCCCAGGAACTCGCCCGGCTCGACAAGTACGAGGGCGAGGTGCGGAAGCTGTACCAGCCGCCCGAACTCAACCGCTACCTCGGGGCCGTGCGGGTCGAGCGGAACCGCGTGTTCGCCGGGGACCGCGAGAACGGCGCGCGGTTCGACCGGGCCACCGCCGCCGTGTTCGCGGTCCTGTACCACGAGGCGTTCCACGCCTACGTCACCACGTTCGTGTACCCCCCGCTGCCGCCCGAGGCGGTGAAGGCCGGCAAGGGGCCGGGCGAGCTGCCCCGGTGGCTCAACGAGGGGCTCGCGCAGGTGTTCGAGACGTCCGTCGTCGAGGCCGGCGAGTTGCGGGCTGACACGCCCGACAAGGAGCGGCTCGCCCGCGTGAAGGACGGGCTCCGGGGCAAGGGGGGCACCGCGCTCGTGCCGCTCGCGGACCTGCTCACCATCAACCGCGACGCGTTCCTGGCCTCGCACGCGGACCAGAAGGCCGCCGCGAACCGGGCGTACCTGTCGAGCTGGGCGCTGGCGTACTACCTGACGTTCGGCAAGCGGGTGATCGGGACCGAGGCGTTCCGCAAGTACCTGGTGGCGGTGAACACCGGCGGCGACCCGCGGCAGGCGTTCGCGGCCCTCGCCGGCAAGGACGCGGCCGCGTTCGAGAAGGACTGGCACGCCTACATGCTGAGGCTCAACCCCGACGGCACCCTCGCGAAGTGATCGGCGCGGCGGGCCGGGCGCGCCGGCCCGCCGCAGCACCGCGGGTCGCAGCTCACACCACCGGCGCGGCGGCCCGGCCGTAGGTCGCGGTCAGCTCGCCCAGCCGGTCGAACGCGGCGGGCGCCAGTTGCTCGGCCGTCGCCCGCCACGACCAGTTCCACGGGCCGACCGTACCGGGGACGTTCATCCGGGCCTCGGTGCCCAGGTCGAGCACGTCCTGGAGCGGCACGATCGCCGTGTCCGCGACGGACGCGAGCGCGAGGCGGACCAGGGCCCACACCGGCTCGGCCCTCGCCTCGGGCGCGTACCGCTCGAGCGCCGCGACCTCTGGCGGCGTGAGCCCCGCGAGCCACCCGCGGGTGGTGTCGTTGTCGTGCGTGCCGGTGTACGCGACGACGTTGCGGTCGAAGGCGTGGGGGAGGAACCGGGCCTCGAACGCACCGCCGAACGCGAACTGCAGGATCCGCATCCCGGGGAACCCGAACCGCTCCCGCAGTTCGTCCACCTCGGGGGTGATGACGCCCAGGTCCTCGGCGACGAGCGGCAGTTCGCCGAGCGCGTCGCGGAGGGCGGTCAGCAGCTCCGCCCCCGGCCCCTTGACCCACCGCCCCTCGACCGCCGTCGGGCACCGGGCCGGGATCTCCCAGTACGCCTCGAACCCGCGGAAGTGGTCGAGCCGGACCGCGTCCACCTGCGCGAGCGCCGCCCGCACCCGGGCGGCCCACCACGCGAACCCGTCGGCCCGCATCGCGGCCCAGTTGTACTGCGGGTTCCCCCACCGCTGCCCGGTCACCGCGAAGTAGTCGGGCGGCACGCCGGCGACGAACCGCGGGCGGCGGTCGGCGTCCAGGTCGAACAGGTGCGGGGCGGCCCACACGTCGGCCGAGTCGCCGGAGATGAAGATGGGCATGTCGCCCAGCAGCTTCACCCCCCGGGCGGCCGCGTACCCGCGGAGCGCCGCGAGCTGCCGGGCGAAGCAGAACTGCCCGAACCGCTCGCGGGCGACGGCGTCTGCGAGGTCGGTGCGGGCGCGGCCGAGCGCGGCCGGGTCCCGCGCGGCGAGGCCCGCGGGCCAGTCGGCCCACACCCCGGCCGGCATAACCCCCTTGATCGCGGTGAACAGCGCGTAGTCCTCCAGCCACTCGGCGGCGCCGGCGAACTCCGTGTATTCGCCCCGCAGCTCGGGGGCGGCCCCGTCGCGGAACCGCTCCCAGGCCCGCGCGAGGAGCCGGTTCTTCGCGGCGGCCGCGAGCGGGTAGTTGACCGGACCGGCCGGGAGGCGCGCCGCTTCGAGTTCGTCGGCCCGCACGAGCCCGTCGGCGGCGAGGTCGTCGGGGCTGACGAGCAGCGGGTTGCCCGCGAACGCCGAGAACGCGGAGTACGGCGAGTCGCCGGCCCCGGGCGGGTTCAGCGGGAGCACCTGCCACCACGTCTGGCCCGCCCGCGCGAGCAGATCGACCCACGCACGGGCCGCCGGGCCGAGGTCGCCGACCCCGTAGGGTCCCGGCAGTGACGTGGGGTGGAGGAGAACCCCGGCGGTCCGGGGGCCGGGTTGTGGGGCGAGGGCGGACATCGTGCGTCGGTCTCCGTGCGGGCGTGCTGTGCCACCGTCGCGGTGGGCGGTCACGACGTGGGGCGGTCGTGGTGCTTCGGGGCGTCGCGCTGCGGCGGGCTCTCGGCCGCGCGCTTCCGTTCCGGAGTCGACTCGTTCTCGAACGGCGAGCTGTCGGCCCCGCCGGCGGCCTCGTCCACCCCGTTGGGGTGCGGCCCGTACGGACTGGCCGGTGGATCGTCGCTCCCGCCCTCGCGCGTCCCGGGCTTCTTCGGGTAGTCGCTCATTGCCGGCCCCTTGCCCTTCAATGGTAGTGTTCGGCAGAACTGGTAGCCGGGCGAGGTGCCGCAACTCGTGTGCCGCCGTGCAAACGTGATTCACCGACTCCGGCACGGGATTCGTCCCTCATTCAGGGGTCGCCCAACTTCACGCGGGAGGACACGATGAACGCTCCTGACAACGACCAGAAGCAGCAGCACGCGAACCCGACCGGCACCGGCGGCGCGACCGCCCCACACGGCACGAACCCGGGCGGCCGCGCCGAGGGGGGCGAGGCCGAGGCCAGCGACGCGGCGAAGCAGAACCCGACCGCCCCGGGCGGGGGAAACACCAAGGGCGGGGCGGTGAACACCGGCCCCGACGCGGGCGGCTCGGGGGGGATGGGGAGCAACCAGTAACGCAGCGGTGCCGCCGGGGGGGGTCGACGGCGGCCCCGCCGTTATAGGACACGGCCCCCCAGTGGGTGGGCGCGGGGGGCGGG
>NZ_JBHYGG010000113.1:0-46042 GCF_051859125.1 Gemmata sp. | reverse complement strand
TGCGTGACACACCGGCGCCCTGCCCCCGCGGGGGGGGGGGGGGGGGGGTGGGGGAGCAACCTGTCCCGCTGGGGGGCCGCCGGGGGGGATCGACGGCGGCACCGCGATTATCGAACTCGGCCCCCTTGTGGTTCGGCGCGGGGGCCGGGCGTTGAACCCTCCCGAGTTGCCACCGGTGCCCGATCGTTTCATCTTGTCCGCATCTGGTGTGACCGGAGGCGGGCAGGGACCGGGCCGGTTTGCCTGGTGGAACGTGGCCGGTGGTGCGTCACTTCGTACCGCCCGGGTTGGTCCCCGTACCGGTGCCGCCGCCCGGGGTCGTACCCGTACCGGTGCCACCGGGGGTGGTACCGGTACCGCTGCCACCAGGGGTCGAGCCGGTACCGCTATTGCCGCCGCCGCTGCCGGGAGCGCTGCCCGTGCCCGTTGGGGTTCCGCCGGGCGCGTTGGTGCCGCTCCCACTGCCCGGGACGTTGGTGCCGCCGGACGGGGTCACGGTGCCCCCTCCGGACCGCCCATCGGTACCCTGGTTCCCCTGTTGGCCCTGGTTCCCCTGGTTACCGCCCGGGCCGCCGGTCTTCTCGGTGCTCCGGGACTCGCACCCCGCGAGCGCGAGACCACACACGAACACGCCGGCCCGAGTCCATTTCGTCATCGCCATTACGACCTCCTCATATTGCTGGTTGTGTTTTGATGTTGTTGGCTGGTGCCGAACAGGTTCGAGAAGAACGGGCCGAGATCGTTCTCGGCCCGCGTCGCGTCGAGTCTGCGGATCACTCACTTCCCGGGGGTGCTACCGGTCCCGGACGTGCCGCTACGCTTCAGGACCACGCTCAAGTGCGTGCCCATCTGCGGCCCCATGTGCGCGTGCGTGCCCGCCGCACCACCCGTGCCACCCGCCGTGCCCGGTTGGGTCGTGCCGGTGCCGGCGCCGCCAGGAGTGGTGCCCGCGCCGCCCGGGGTCGTCCCGGTGCCCGCGCCGCCCGGAGTGGTACCGGTACCACCTGGGGTGGTGCCGGTGCCGCCCGGGGTCGTCCCGGTGCCGCCCGGAGTGGTCCCACCGGCCCCGGGCCGCGTGCCGGCCCCGCCCGGCCGCGTACCGCCGGTATCGATCCCCGTGTCGTGGACCGAGATCGCCAGGTAGTCCTGGGTCAGAACGTACACGCCCATCATCGCCCCGTGGCGGCCGCCCGTGGGGCCGGCTCCGGCCGTCGTGGTTCCGGGTTCCGTCTTCCCGGCCCCTGCCCCGGCCGCACCCGCGACGCCTGGGGCGGACCCAGCCGTGGCGTTCGCGCCGCCGGCCCCGGCGACGCCGCCGGGGCGGTCCAGGCCGGAGTCAAATTTGCCGTCGGCGTTCGCCTCGGTCACGCGGACCATGCCGCTGGCCGTGAAGTCGAGCCGCATGGCCCGCAACTGGTCCTTCCCGGTGCCGCCCGCGGCACCACCGGCACCGCCGTCGAACGTGACGACGTTGCCCTTGATGGAAACCGTCATCTTGTCCGCGCCGTCGACCGAACGCCCGTTGCGCGAGAGGCTCACGACCGTCCACGTTCCGTCCAGTGAGGGCGTAGCGGCGCCGGCCCGGGTCCCCGAGTCGGTCGATTGCCCCTTTTGGCCGGCCCCGGACTGGCCGCCCGGTTGCCCGGGGCGGTCCTGCGCCCCGAGGGACGCGCCGAGGACGACCGCCGGCAGGGCGGCGAAGAGTAAGCGTGCCTTCATTGACATCTCCAACGGCCGAGAGAGGTGGCTACCGCCGGCATCGGCCGGTGACGGCGGGAGTCGACCGCCGCGAGTCGGCTCGCAGCGCGGCCACGTTCACTCGCCGGGTCCGGGGCCCCCGGTGCGGTGGCGTTCCGCGCGACGAACAGAACGCGGTGAGGCGAGGATTGCGTTTCGAGCAGAGGGCGACGTGGTGGAGAGCCGCAGGTTTCGTACCGGGCACAACGTGCCCGGGTGGTCGCGAATGAAAGGCCCAATGTCCCGACCGTCGCATGGGCTGAGCGTCCGGAATCCCCCGGGTCTGGGCGCGCGGGGGCCGCGGGGGCCGCGCGGCGACCCGCGCAGTCCGTGTGGTCCCCCTCGCACCGGTCGGGCACCGCCCTGAGCCGGTGATCGGGCGAAAAATCGGGCGCGCGGCGTGCCGTTCGCTCTCTCCCGGCTGGGCGGCCGAAGTGGACGACCCGGTCCCCGCGTGCCGTGCGCTCTCCTTGGGCCGGCCGCCACCGCTCCGAAGGCCCGCGCCAATGCGCCCCGACCCACCGACCGAAGCGCTACCCGATTACTCCGCCTCCCTGCGGGCCTTTCACCGCGCTTTCGGGCGCGACCTCCGCCGGGCGGTCCGGGCCGTGCCGCTGCCGCCGGGCAGCCGCGTCCTCGACGTGCCGTGCGGCGACGGGTTCTACACCGCCGCCCTGGCCCGCCGCCTGTACCCGTTCGGCCGGGTCACCGCGGCCGACCTGAGCGACGCCTACCTGGCCGCCGCCCGCACCCGGTTCGCCCGACTGGGCCGCGCCGCCGATGTCGCGCTCGTGAAGGCCGACGCCTACCGGCTCCCGTTTCGCGACGGCGAGTTCGACGTGGCGTGGTGCGCGCGGAGCCTCATCACTCTCGACGACCCGGTCGCGGCGCTGGCGGAGATGGGGCGGGTGGTGCGGCCCGGGGGGCTGGTCGCGGTGCTGGAGGACGACGAGTTCCACCGGGTGGTGGCGAACGTGCCGGTCGGCCTGGAACTCGAACTGCACCGGGCGGTCGCCGAGGCGGCCCGCGAGAGGTACGGGTCGCGCACCGGGCTCTCGCCGGCCCGCCGGGTGTCCCGCTACCTTCTCGAAGCCGGCCTGCGGCTGGAGCGGCGGACGACGTTCGCCGCCGATCGGGACGCGCCGTTCGACCCGGCCGTGCGGCGGTACCTGCGGGCGATGATGCGGGAGACGCGCGACCTGGTGGCGAAGCACCTGCCCCCGGTGGCGCTGGCGGCCCTCGACCGCGAGGCCGACCCGGGCCACGCGGGGTCGCTGTTCCGCCGCCCGGACGCGGAACTCACCTGCTTCACGACGCTGTTCCTGGCGCGGAAGCCCGAGTAGTCGGCTCGCGGTCGAGATCCGCGGGAAGTGACTGGCGGGCCGCCCTCCGCGGCGGCCCGCGTGAGGCGAATGAGTTCGAACGGGAAGGGTGCGGTCACTTCGGCTTCTCGGCCCAGAGCCGCGCGAGGGCGGCCGGTTTGAACCCCGCGGTGCCGGGCTTCACGGTCAGCGTCACCTCGTGCGTGTTACCCTTCCCGGCGGTCACAGTCGTCACGGTGCCCTCGACCGGGTCGGCGGTGGGCTTGCGGTCCACTCCGGCCGGCGCGACCCGCACGGCGCGGCCCGCCTTCAGCGCCTTGGCGATGTCGGCCCCTTCCGGGAACAGCGTGAGCTTGAGCGTCTCGCCGTCGGCCGCGTCGGTGTACCCGGGGAGCCCCTCGGCCTCCATCCGCTTCAGGTGAACGGCCTGCTGCTCGGCCCTGAAGGCGTCGCGGCTCTCGTCGTCGAGGAACACCTCCCAGCACACGCGGTGCTTGCCCTTGCCGACGCCGTGCGTCTTGGTCAGCAACTTGTCGCCGACCTTGATGTCGCCGAACGCGGCCGGCTTGCCCTGCTTCCAGTACCGCGTGTTCGCGTCGGTCTCTAGCACGAGGCCGGTCGCCCGGGTGAACGACTTGTCGGCGTTGGCCTGCGTGAAGGTGATCGTGCCGGCCTTCGGGTCGATCGCGTCGACCCAGTAGTACTCCTTGTGCCCGGCCTGGAAGTTCATCTCGTCCTGGATGTACGTGAGGTACACCCACTTCCCGTCGGCGTCCTCGTGGAGCCGGAAGATTGCGCGCTCGCCGACCTTGAAGTCCTGGAGGTCGCCGCGGGCCGCGTGGTGGAGCAGTTCGGCGTAGGGCATGACGGTGAACGGCATGACCGCGTCGTCGCCCTCGTTGCGGAACGTGCCGGTGCGGGTCTTGAGGTCGATGCTCACCAGTTCGCCCCACGGCCGCCGCATCTTCTCCGTCGGGATGATGACCTTCCCGGGGGTGATCTTGGGGACCGGCTTCTCGTCGGCGGCGAGCGCGAGCGAGCCGAGGAGCGTGAGGGCAGCAAGGCAGCGCATGAGGTGCATTCCGGTTGGTGGGAGGGCAGGTGAAACGAACGAGGCCGGGATCGCTCCCGGCCCCGTCGTGTTCCCGCGGCGTCTACTTCTGGACCTGGTCCGCGGAGGGCTCACGGCACCGCCGGGTCAACCCCACCGGGTTCCTGCACGGAACCACGACCCGCGGGGTTGTTCCAGACCGTGCCGGAACCCGGTGGGGTTGACCCGACAGCGGTGCTGGAACAGCCCTCCCCGGGTCGCATCGCAGGGCAATCGCTCGGGTGACGCAACATCACCCCGTCGCAGGGCGACGAGCTAATCGGTCGCGGGAACACGGTGAGGGTACCGCAGGTGCCGGTCGGGGGCAAGCGGCGACCATTGGGGAGCGCGGGAGTGGCCGGGCGAACCCAGAGCGCAAGCGAGGGGGTTAACGCTACCCCCTCGCTTGCGCTCAGGGTTCGCCTCGACCCGACTTGTGGACCTGTGACGGTTTTGCAGTTCCGTAACCGCCCTTCGCGGTGGGGTGCGGGAGAGCGCCTCAAGCGACATCCGCGAACGCGCCGATGCGTGCGATACGTCCGAGAGCACCGACACCGAGGGTCCGCGATGGCACGTCTCTTCCTCCGGGCGGTCGCGCCCGTCTTCACGATCTGGATGCTCGCCCCCGCGACCGCGACAGCGGTCGACCCGCCCGGCGAGATGCGCGACCTCGTGCGGATGTCGCAGCCCGAGCTGGAGGCGTTGTACCTCGCGTCGCCGGCCGCGCCGGTGCCGAGCGGGTTCCTCCCGGGTCGGGCGATCAAGTCGCCGGGGTCGCGGCTCACGGTCGCGAACTCGCGGGCGACGCACCTCGTCTGGCAGGGCAAGATCTTCCGCGACGACGGCACGATGATCAACCGCGTGTTCTTCGGCGGCCGCGCGATCCCGGCCCAGGTGTACCACGCCGAGAGCCTCATCGACGGGCAGCCGTCGCTGATCCTCGACTACTCGCGGTCGCGGCTGTGGCCGGACGTCCGCGACGAGGTCCGCGAGGTCGCCCCGGGACTGTACCTCGGCGTCATGTACAAGGGCGGCGAGCAGAAGATGTACTTCGCGCTCGACGCCCGCAAGTGACGCCGCGCACTCTTCACCTCGGCCGTGGCCGCATCGAAGCCGGACTTGGTTGGGTCCGAAGCACGGGGCACAGAAAGATGACCCACGGCCCACATCCGGTCGAAGGGCCGAGGGCCGGAGTTCGGCCGGCGGTGCTGTAGGACGGGACCGAGTTCGGTGTTACTTCTAGGGACGTGACATCCCGACGAAGCTGCCGTCGTTCTCGCGGGCCAGCGCCCAGAGGAACGCGCCCACGTCGGGGCTCTCGAAGAAGAACCCGACCGCGTGGATCTTGACCCGCGGCTTGCCCGCGAGCGACCGGTTCCAGGTGTCGGCGAGGTTCTTGCGGATGTGCTTGCCGAGCTTCTCGCCCAGTTCCAGCTCACTCAGCGGCGGGCGGCGGGTCTGCTCGGCGAGCGTCAGGCCGGGGCCGCTCGTCGGCAGGCCGTCGGAGAACAAGTAGATCACGTCGAGCCCGGACTCGCGGAGCGCGAACGCCTTCTCCAGCCCGGCGTGCAGGTTCGTGTCCTCGTGGGGCTTCACGGCGGTCAGCGCCTTCTTCACGTCGTCGATCGACTTCTCGCCCTCGTAGTCCCGCCAGTCGCCGGTGCCGAACAGCCACTTCGCGGAACTGGAGAAGATCACCACCTGGTACTTCTCCAGCCCGACCACGCTCCGCATCACCTTCGACACGGTCTCGACGACGATCGGCCACTTCGTCGGGTCGGCGGTCTCGCTGTCGCGCTTCGCCATGCTCCCGGAGATGTCGACGAGGAACACGACCCGCTTGCCGGCGGTGACGATGCCGGCGAACCGCGCGTCGGTCTCCTTCTGGAGCTTGTCGAACTTGTCGGCGAGCTTCGCCTTGTCGCCCTGGAGGTCCACGATGGTGACGTTCGCCTCGCTCACCTTCTTGGTCAGGTCCTTGATCTGGGCGGCCGCGGCGTCGTACTCCTTGCGGGTGCCGGCGGTCCTGGCGTCGAGGTCGTCGAGTTGCTTCTTGAGGTCCGCGGCCTGCTTGGTCAGCACGACCTTCTCGTCGTCGCGCTTGCGGAGCAGGCGGGCCAGGTCGTCGGCCGATGCGTTCATCTCCAGGAGCTTCTTCGCGAGCGCGTCGGCCTCCTTCTGCTTCTTGCGGAGCACGTCGTCGGCGTCGGTGGCCGTCGCCCGCACCGCGGCGAGTTCCTTGGCGTCGGCGGTGACCTTCGCCTCGGCCGCGTTGAGCGCGAGTTGCGTGGCGTCGGCGAGTGCCTTCGCGTCCTTCGCCTCCTTCTGCGACAGCGCGAGCTTCTTGGCGAGGTCGTCACGCTCGCTCGTGGTGGTCGCGAGTTGCTTCGCGAGTGCCGTCGCCTCGTCGGAGAGCTTGAGCCGCAGCCCCTCGGCCTCGGTGAGCGCCGCCGACAGCTTGACGCGGCCGGCCTCCTCGCTGTTGAGCCGGAGGCGAAGTTGATCGCGCTCGGTAACCGTCGCGGCGAGAACCCGCTCGGTGGTGCGGAGGTCGATGAGGGCGGTCTTGTTCGCCTCGGCCTCGTCGCTGGCCATGCGGCTGTTGAGCAGAAACAGGAGCGTGACGCACCCGAGAGCGCAGCAGAACACGTCGAGCATCCACATGCTGACCAGCGTCGGCTGCTTGTGTCGGACTCGCATGGGCTGCGTCCTTGTGTTGTCGCTCAGAAGCCCCAGAAGTCCCAGGGTTTGCACCCCGGGCTACGCGCGGTCGTCCCTTCGGGACTCGAAGCATCGCCCCCCCGGAGGGGGGCGGCCGTGCGTAGCCCGGGGTGCAAACCCTGGACATTTAGCCCCCGGAGGGGGCGGCCGGCCGTAGCCCAGGGTGCAAACCCTGGGGTGCATCCAGGGCCGCCAGGGGAACCATCGCGTCCAGGTGCGCCCGCGGCAACTCGGCTGCCAGCCACCGCGGCGCGAGTGCCGCGGCGGCCTGGGCGACGGCGTTCGGCGGGAGCGCCTCGATCGCCGTCCCCTCGGGGGTGTTCTGGTGCAGGTGCCGGACCAACCCCGGGAGCCGGGCGGCCTCGTGCGTGAGCCACACGGCCCGCGGGTGGATCGGGAGCCCGGCCTCGGCGAGGAAGTCGCGGACGCTCTCGGCCGCACCCCGGGCCAGGGCCGCACAGTGCGAGTCGAAGTCCTCGGGCTGCTGGATCACGTCCTGGAACCAGTGGGCGGTGCGGAGCGTGAGGTTCACCCGCTGGCCGGTCCGAACGCGGTCGAGCGAGTCGTCGAGTTGCTCGAACAGCGCCTGCTCGGCGTCGGCGGAGTCGCGGGGGTCCCGGCGGCACAGTCGCACGCACCGGTCGGAGATCGAGTCGAGGAGCCGGTCCTTCCACGCCTTCACCGCGAACTTCGGCCAACAGGCCGAGGTCAACAACTTCACGCGGTCGCGCTCGACGGAGACGACCGCGCCCGAGACCGCGAACTCGTCGGCGTCGATGACCGCGACCAGCCCCGGCCCGGACCCGCCCGGCCGCAGCGGCACCACGTCGGGGGCGGCGAGTTCGGGCGCGGCGGGCTTGCCGGCGAGCAGCGAGGCGGCGCGATCGGCGACGAGCGCCAGCGCCGCAACGGCCGTCCCCTTCAGCGGGAACTTGAGCCGCGTGGCGACCGCGACGAGCTTCGTCACCTGGGCCGGGCCGAGGTACGCGGGGAGCGCGAGGACCGCCGTGTCGCTCTCGGCGGCGACGGGGCCGCGGAGCTTGTTGAGCGTCAGGTCGAGGGCCGCCTCGGGGGTCATGACGTGCCGGCCGGCTCGCCACTCGCGGGGCTGCGTCAGGGTCGGGAGGAAGTTCGAGCAGACCGCGTGCGGCATCTTGCGGCACAGTGCGTAGCCGACCCGGCCGACATCGGGCGTTCGCCGTTCGAGCGACACGAACAGCGGGAGTTCTTCGTGCGGGTCTTCGAGGAGCAGCGCCCGCTGCTTACCGGCCGCGACGCCGACGGCCCGCGCCCGGGTCGACGTGAGCTCGACCCCGACGGCCCGGGACTTCTCGTGAACCGGCGGCGGCTTGCGATTCCACAACATCCGAGGCTCCGTTGCGGTTTCAGTCCGCCATCCCGACCGCTTGCGGGTCGTACAGCCGCAGCAGCAGGTGTTCCTGGCAGTACTCCTGCGCGTCCACCACGAGCACCTCTTCGGCGCGCTGCACGATGTTCAGGAAGTACATCAGCACGAGGCTGAGGAGCAGCGCGACGAGGGTGCAGTCGAACGCGATCTTGAGCTGCTCCTTGGCCTGGGCGGTGAAGGCGTCGATGCTCGGGGCGTCGGCCCCGAACGCGCCGCCGAGCCCGCGGACCGTGCCGACGAACCCGATCGCGGGGATCGCCCACGCCAGGTAGTGTACCACGGCCATCCCGGTCACGAGCCGCGACAGTTCCACGTCGGCCTGGTTCCGCACCACCTCGGCGACGTCCGGGGCCGACTTGCTCACCGCGTACTTGCCGAGCCCGAGGCGAATCATGTTCGCGAGGATGAACGGCCGGCGGGCGGTCACCTGCTCGACCTTGCGGGCGAGCGGCCGGGCGTCCTCGGGGAGGATGCGCGCGCCTTCTTCGGTGGGGAGCAGTTCCATGTGGAAGGCGGCCCGCTGCCGCCGCGCCTCGCGGTACCGGCTGAACAGGATCAGGCACGCCCACACGAAGCACACGTAGCAGGCGAGCTGTTCGGGACCGAGGACGAGCTGCGTGAGGCGGGCCTGGTTCCACTTGCTGGCCCAGTCGGCACGGGCCGCGGACCCGGCAAAGAGTTCCCAGAACGGGGCCGCGATCCCGCCGACGACGGCGAGCGCGACAACGAGCAGGAACCACTCGCGGGCGGGGCGGTGCGAGGCGGGAATCGTCATCGGGGCCGCACTCCGGGCGCGGGCCGACCGCGGCCCGGTGATCTGACATTTTCGGACCGCACGGCCCGCCCCGCAAGTGCCACGCCGCGGGCATTTCGCGGCAGTCGGAACGGCCGTGCGAACCCCTGACGGTGCCGCAGGCTGGAGGGGCGACGACGCGGCTGGGGGTCAGGAAGGTATTCGCGAGAGGTGCGAGGGGATTTGGAGGAAATCGGTCCCAGGGTTTGCGCCATCGGACCCAGGGTTTACACCCTGGGCTACGCACTGCCGCCCCCTCCGGGGGCTCAATGCCTTGAGTCCAGGAGGGACGACAGTCCGTAGCCCAGGGTGCAAACCCTGGGCCTCCGTGGATCTCCGAGGGCAGAACTCACCCCGCGGCGGACTTCGGCGGGACCACCTCGCGCTCGTCGAGGATCGCGTAGCTGTACCCCTGCTCGGTCAGGAACATCTGCCGGTGGTGCGCGAAGTCGAGTTCGCGGGTGTCGCGGGTGACGAGCGTGTAGAAGTGCGCGTCGCCGTCGCCGCTGCTCTTCGGCCGCAGGATGCGCCCGAGCCGCTGGGCCTCTTCCTGGCGCGAGCCGAACGTTCCCGACACCTGGATCAGCACGTTCGCGTCCGGCAAGTCGATCGCGAAGTTCCCGACCTTCGACAGCACCAGGTGCCGCACCTCGCCGGTGCGGAACTTGCCGTACAGTTCCTCGCGCTCGGCGTTCCCCGTGCTCCCGGTGATGATCGGGATCTCGAACCGGTCGCTCATTCGGCGGAGTTGCGTCAGGTACTGGCCGATGATGATGACCCGCTGGTCGTGGTAGCGCGCGAGCAGTTCGGCCACGACCTCGTCCTTCGCCTCGTTCTCGCTGGCGATGCGGTACTTCGCCCGGTGGTCGGCCACGGCGTAGGCCATGCGGTTCGAGTCGTCGGGCAGCGCGACGCGGATCTCGGTGCAACTCGCCGACGCGATCCACCCCTTCGTTTCGAGCTCCCGCCACGGCACGTCGTACTTCTTCGGGCCGATCAGCGAGAACACGTCGCCCTCGCGGCCGTCCTCGCGGATCAGCGTGGCCGTCAGCCCGAGCCGGCGGCGGGCCTGGATCGTGGCCGTCACGCGGAACACCGGGGCCGGGAGTAGGTGGACCTCGTCGTAGACGATCAGCCCCCAGTCCCGCTTGTCGAACAGGCCGAAGTGCGGGAAGTCCTCAGTCTTGTCCGGCCGGTACGTGATGATCTGGTACGTCGCCACGGTGACCGGGCCGATCTCCTTCGTGTCGCCCGTGTACTCCTTGACGTCGTCCTCGGTCAGCGTCGACTTGTCGATGATCTCGCGCCGCCACTGCTTCACCGCGGTGATGCTCGTGGTCAGCACCAGCGTGTTCTTCTGGAGCAGGCACATGGCGACGATGCCGACGATGGTCTTGCCGGCCCCGCACGGGAGCACGATGACGCCCGATCCGCCGCGGACGTCGCCGCCCGCGTGGAACACGTCCCCGGCCTCGCGCTGGTAGTCCCGCACCTTGAACGGCACCCCGCTCGCGCACGTCTCCCGGAGCTTCATCGGAAGGTTCGCGCCCTCGGTGTACCCCGCGATGTCCTCGGCCGGGTACCCCAGCGTGATGAGCATCTGCTTCAGCACGCCGCGGTACGCCGGGTCCACGGCGAAGCTCACGTCGTCGAGCTTCTCGCCGAGGTAGTCCTTGAGCTTCTTCTGGCGCGACAGCTCGGCCATCAGCGGCTTGTCGGCGCACACCAGCTTCAGCGCCTTCTCGTCCACCCGCTCCAGCTTGACCCGGCCGTACCGGGCCACCGTCTCGGTGATGTCGAGCGGGAGGTTCTGCGGGATCGGGAACTTGGTGTACTTCTGGAGGACCGCGAGCACCTCGGCCGCGGTGAACCCGGCGGCGGCGGCGTTCCACAGCGACAGGTTCGAGATGCGGTACGTGTGGATGTGCTCGGGGCTCTTCTCCAGCTCCGCGAACGGGGCCAGGGCGTCGCGGGCCGCGGCGTACTTCGGGTTGTCTACCTCGACCAGGACGGACCGGTCCCCCTGGACGATGAACGGGTTCGCGGGGTCGAACGTCATGGGCAGCGTCGCGGGGGCCGCGGCGGTCTGTGGTTTCGGCGGCATGCGCACCGTGGGTCTTGTTCGGGACGGCCCGTGTCACCCGGGCGGAACGTCCCATGCTAGCGGCGGACGGGTGACACCGGCAAGCGGAACTGTGCGGCCCCGACCCGATATACTCGCATTGTCACCCGGGGCTCCCCATGCCGCTCAAGCTCTCCGCGTTCCCGAAGTGCTACCTCGACCGGATCGCCGGCGAGCGGTCCATGTCCGTGTTCGAGTGGATCGAGCAAGCAAAGCAACTCGACGCCGATGGCCTGGAGATGTACGAGGGGTTCTTCACGAGCCTCGACCCCGGCTACCTCGATTCGGTGGCAGAGGCGATCCGCGGGGCCGGGTTCGAGATGCCGATGCTGTGCTGCTCGCCGGACTTCACGAACCCCGACGCCGACGCCCGCAAGCGAGCCGTCGATCACGAAATCGAGATGGTCCGCGTCACCCGGCGGCTCGGCGGTCCCGGAACCGTGTGCCGCGTCCTGAGCGGCCAACGCTACCCGGACGTGAGCCGGCAGGAGGGGCTCGAATGGGCCGCCGCGTGCATCACGGCCGTCCTGCCGGCGGCCCGCGAAACCGGCGTGATCCTCGGGCTGGAGAACCACTACAAGGACGGCTTCTGGAAGTTCCCCGAGTTCGCCCAGAAGAAGGACGTGTTCCTCGACCTCGTCGCGATGATCCCCGACCGCACGAACTTCGGCGTCCAGTACGACCCGTCGAACGCCGTGGTCGCCGGCGACGACCCAATTGAGTTGTTGAAGGCGGTCGCCGGCCGCGTTGTGAGCATGCACGCGAGCGACCGGTACCTCGAACCCGGCGCGACGCTCGACGACCTGAAGCAGACCGACGGCACCATCGGCTACTTCTCGAAGCTGAGGCACGGCGTCACGGGCAAGGGGCTCAACGACTACGACGCGATCTTCGGCACGCTCGCCGCCGCGGGCTACCGCGGGTGGGTGAGCATCGAGGACGGCATGAACGGCATGGGCGAGATGGCCGAGTCGCTGGCGTTCCTCCGCCGCATGGTGGCCAGGTACTTTCCAGGCAAGTGATCCACAGATTACACAGAAGACACAGATTTGAAGACAGTGGAAGACGGACTACAGGGGAAGATCGCTGGCGGGTCTCAATTGAACTCCGGCTTCTGGATTCTGTGCTCTGTCTTCAAATCTGTGTCTTCTGTGACATCTGTGGATCATTCCTCTTCTTTTGAGTCTATCTTGAAACCCACTCGCGTCGGCCTGATCGGCTGCGGCAAGGTCGGCACGATCCACGCCGCGGCGCTCAACGCACTTCCCGAGGCGGAACTCGTCGCGTGCTGCGACGCCGTGCCCGACCGCGCCGCCGCGTTCGCCGCGAAGTACGGCGGCAAGCCGTTCCCGGATGTTGCGGCGATGTTGCGGGACGGCGGTGTCGAGGCGGTCGTGATCGGCACCCCGCACCCGCTGCACGCCGCACCCGCAATTCAAGCGGCCGAGGCCGGGGTTCACGTTCTGGTTGAGAAGCCGCTCGCGGCTTCTCTGGCTGATGCCGACGCGATGATCGCCGCCGCCAAGAAGGCGGGCGTCACGCTCGGCGTCATCAGCCAGCGGCGGTTCTACGAGCCGGTCGCGCGGATGAAGGCAGCCATCGACGCGGGGAAGATCGGCACGCCGGCGCTGGGCGTGTTCATCCAGTACAGTTGGCGCGACGCGGCGTACTACCTCTCCGACCCGTGGCGGGGCAAGTGGGACACCGAGGGCGGCGGCGTGCTCGTGAACCAGTCCCCGCACCAACTCGACATCCTGCTGTGGCTCATGGGGCCGGCCGCGGAGGTGAGCGGTCAGTGGACGAACGTGAACCATCCTGGCGTGGAAGTGGACGACACCGCCGTCGCGAGCATCAAGTTCAAGAGCGGCGGGCTCGGATCGATCGCGACATCGGTGGCGCAGAAGCCGGGCATCTACACCAAGGTCCACGTTCACGGGTCGAGCGGCGCGTCAGTCGGCGTCGAGACCGACCGCGGGGCGACGTTCATCGCCGGCGTGTCCGCGGTCGCCGAGCCGCCGCTCAACGACATCTGGACGATCCCCGGCGAAGAGGCGCTACTCGCACAGTTCCAGGCCGAGGACCGCGAGCGCTTCGCCGCGACGGACGCGACGGTGCGCTACCACGCGCTGCAAATCGCGGACTTCGTTCGCTCGATCCGCGAGGGCAAGCCGCTGCTCGTGACCGCCGAGGACGGCCGCGCCGTGGTGGAGTTGTTCACGGCGATCTACCGCTCCGCGAAAGAAGGCCGGCCGATCAAGTTGCCGATCTGACCGCGCCCGGCGCGAACCCGTGCAGGTACACATCCCGCCCCGACGGCTCGGCGACGCACTCCGCGAGTTCGAGAGCGTCGCGCATCTGCCCTACGCCCCGGCCGCCGACCGGTGACAATGAAGTGTCACCACCAACGAGTTTCGGTGCAACGAAGACGTGGTACTCGTCGGCCGCCTTCATGTCGAGGAACGCTCCGAGCAACCCAGCCCCGCCCTCGACCAGCACGTTTGTGAACCGGCGTGTGCCGAGGTCGGCCAGCACCGCGTCCGGTGATAGCCCGGTGTCACTCGCGGGCAGGCCAACGATCTCCGCACCGTCCCCGCGCCATCCCTCCAACTTGCTCTCGTTCCCGGCCGCAGTGTAAACCAGCACGGGAATATCGCGGGCGGTCGCGCGAAGCTGACAGCCCTCGGGAAGCTCACCGGACGCCGTCACAACCACACGCGCCGCGATCCGCGGCCCGGCCGGGCGTGCCGTGAGTAACGGGTCGTCGGCGGTCACGGTGCCGCGGCCCACGATGACGGCATCGACGCGGCCGCGGAGTTCGTGAACCTTCGCTCGCGACTCTTCACCGCTGATCCACTTCGAGTCGCCCGTGCGGGTCGCGATCTTGCCGTCGAGCGTCATCGCCCACTTGAGGTGGACCCACGGCCGGCCCGTGCCGAGCAACTTCAGGTACGGCTCGTTCAACTTTCGCGCATCGGCCTCGCACACGCCGACGGTCACGTCCAGGCCCGCGTCGCGGAGGAGTTTCACCCCGCCGCCGGCGACCCGCGGAAACGGGTCGGGCATCGCCGCAACGACCCGCCGCGCCCCGGACCGCAGCACCGCATCAGTGCAGGGCGGCGTCTTCCCCCAGTGGCAGCACGGCTCCAGCGTCACGACCACGGTGCCGCCGCGGGCTCGCTCGCCGGCCGCGGCGAGCGCGAACACCTCGGCGTGCGGCCCGCCGAACTTCTGGTGCCACCCTTCTCCGACGAGGTTCCCGGCGGCGTCGAGCACAACCGCGCCGACCATCGGGTTCGGCTCAACGGCCCCGCGACCCCGAGCGGCGAGCGCAAGCGCGTGGTTCATCCAGCGTTCAACATCGCTGTTTGGGTTCATAAGTGCCGCGAGGGAGAAAAAATCGAAACCGCGCGAACCGCCGCCCGACTCGTGCGTCTATCTAGCGTACAGTTTGATACGGGCCGCGACCCCCGAGTAGAAGTCGCACAAGAATCACACGAGACCAGCGAACATACTCCCATGACCCTTCAACACACGAGCACCGAACTTCGCCAAACGGCCGCCGGCTTCGATGCCGCGGTCGCCGCGGAGGGCCTACGCCTCGCGGGCACGGTCGGGTTGGGTTATTGGTGGGCCAAGGATACGAGCGGGTGACCCTCAGCGCCAGTCGCGTGACCACGCGAACCGGCCGGGGGTGCTCGCAAGAGTGCCCCCGGCCGGTTCGCGTTTGTTCCGGGGTCGGTGACGCCTTGTTGGACCTCTGGTGAGGTCGGCGGTCTTTCAAGCCGCAGAGGTCGGGTTCGAACCCAGCACGGGGTACTGGTTTCATAGGTGGGGATTGCGTCTGGGAACGCAGCCGGTTTCCAAATCCGGTGGCCAGGTGCCCGTGGGGTTCGATTCCTCCCCTGCCTGCTGTTGGCGTTGGACGCCTTGTGACGAAGCGGGTGTGTCGGCCTGAGTGTCAACCAGGTGAGACGGGTTCGAGTCCCGTACAAGGCGCTGTGTGAAGTGGTCCCGCGGGCCAGCGGAGTGGCCGTCTCCCTGTCACGGAGAAGATCGGGGGTTCGAATCCCCTCGGGACCGCTGCAACGGAAGTGTGGCCGACGCTGGCCCAGGCACCTGTCTCTTAAACAGGACAACGTGGGTTCGATTCCCACCGCTTCCACTGTCGGGTTCGGTGTGCGTCCGTGGTGTAGTAGCAAACATGCCACCCTCCCACGGTGGTGTCGCGGGTGCAAGTCCCGCCGGATGCTCTGTCGGTTGTGAACGCGCCCATGATGTAGCGGCTGCCTGTCGCCTTGCCATGGCGGATGTGTGGGTTCGACTCCCACTGGGCGCTCTTCTGTTCTGGAGTGCGGAACGCGGAGTGCAGAGTGAAGACAGTACGGCGTTGATTCCGGGTTCCGAACTCCGAACTCCGCACTGGTACTGCCCCTGTGATGTAGTGGAAGCTTGCGGCCTTGGTATGGTCGAAGCGTGGGTTCGATTCCCACCGGGGGCTCTGGCTTCACATTGATCGATAGAAGGCACGATACGCCAATTGGAAGAGCACCCGAGCTCAAACCTTGGGGGATGTGGGTTCGACTCCCACTCGTGCTACTCCCGCGAGTCGCGGGAACGCCTTCGGTCGCGCGGTGGTCCGCCAGGCCGCCTGTAAAGCGGTCGCCTTCAGTGGCACTGTGGGTTCGATTCCCACCCGGGGCACTTCACGTTGAACGCGAAACGTGAAACGCGGAACGACCCGTTCGTCTAGCGGCTCAGGACGACAGGTTCTCAACCTGTAGGTGGGGGTTCGATTCCCCCACGGGTCACTCGGGGTGGAGATTGGAAATCGGGGGTTGGAGATGGGTCGCACGACCGGCCATCGGCCGCAGGTGCTTCCAGCCTCCGACTTCCCATCCCCGGCCTCCACCGAAGCTGGTGATGTAGACCAACGGAAGGAGTCGCCACGCTCAGAACGTGGACAGTGTGGGTTCGAATCCCACCGTCACCACTGTGAACGCATTGCAGACGGGCCGGCGCTCGGCCGGGTCTCATAAGCCTGGACGCTGGGTTCAACTCCCAGGTCTGCAACTCCCGGGGGCCGCCCCGGGTGATCGAAGTGTGCGGGCGGGCTGGTGCCCAGCCGGGCCTCATAAGCCTGGTCCGCCGGGTTCAATCCCCGGGCTCCGCAACTCGCCGCCCCGCGGCGGCGGAACTGGCCTGGTGGTGGAACTGGAAGTCACGTCGGTCTCAGAAGCCGATGCCGTCAGGCGTGAGGGTTCGACTCCCTCCCGGGCCACTGACTGAACGAATGACCGAGTAGGCCAACTGGTAGAGCCGGCAGGTCGAGAGCCTGTGTAGTGTGGGTTCGACTCCCACTTCGGTCACTGCGGCACTGCCGCGAAACGGGATCGCTCGCGGGCGAGCGCTGTGTCTTGCAAACACGGCTCCGGGGTTCAACTCCCCGCGGTTCCACTGACACGCGGGCCTGTGGTCTAACGGGATGACGCGGGTATGGCATACCCGTAATCCGGGTTCGATTCCCGGCTGGTCCACTGAAACGGAAGGTACTGTGAGTGGCTACACGACTTCGTTTGCTAAACGAAGAGCCGGCCCGAGCCGGTTTGTGGGTTCGACGCCCGCACCTTCCGCTGAACTGCCCTGGTGGTGAAACGGACCCATCATTCCGCGCTTCGAACGCGGCGTTCCAGGTTCGAATCCTGGCCGGGGTACTCTCTCGAGTGCGGAATTCGGAGTGCGGAACGCGGAGTTGAGGGCCGAGTCACTTGGCGTTCATTCCGTAACCCGCACCCCGCACTCCACACTCGCCTGATCCTGTCGTCTAGCGGCTCAGGACACCTCCCTGACACGGAGGAGATCGACGGTTCGAGTCCGTCCAGGATCACTCCGGCCCGCGGGCCGAGACCGATGCGGCACGTGGTGTAATGGTTCGCACGCGGCCCTGTGAAGGCCGAGGTGAGGGGTTCGATTCCCCCCGCGCCGCCCTGCTGCGTCCGCCCCCTCCGGGGCGCACCAGTTCAAATGTTGCACACCCCGCGAGCACTGCGGGTAGCATCTGCCGGCGTGGCGCGACCCAGAAAGGCACCGAGTTCGTACCTCGGATCATGCGGGTGCGAAACCCGCCGCCGGCCCTCCACTCACGCACTTCTCACTGGAAATCCCGGCCGCACGTGGGTTCCCCCGTTATTCCGACGGATCGCCCTCTCAATAGTCTTAACTGCTCCAGAATCTCTGGAATTCGTGAGACGCTGAAGTGCCCGTTTCGGTAAACTACCGACGCGCTTTCACGCCCCCGCGTCCACCATGCCGTTGCGACAGGTGCCGAACAATGATGGAGTTTGCCGACGCCCGCCGGGCGGCCGTGGTCCTGGCCGCCCTGGCCGAGCCGACCCGGCTGCGGATCGTCTTCCACCTCGCCCGCGGCCCGCACCACGTGAGCCAGCTCGCCGAACTCGTCGGGACGCCGATGGTCAACATGTCCCACCACCTCGGGGTGATGCGGACCGCCGGGTTGCTCGAGGACGAAAAGGACGGCCGCAAGGTCGTGTACCGGTTCCGCCCGGACGTCTTCACCACCGGCGACGGGACCGAGACCCTCGGCACCCTCAGCGTCGGGCCGTTCCGCGTCGTGATCCGCGCGAACGACGACCCGGCCAAGGCGAAGCCGAAGCGCAAGGCCGCGAACTGACCGCCCCTCCCGCTACCCCTTCAGGTTCCCCTCGGCCGCTGCGCCGCGGGGCGCTCACATCCGCCGGTCGCACATCTTCAACTTGACTCGGTGCCGCGCGATACAAAGAATGGGGGTGGCACTCCCACCCCAGAATTCGCCTCCGGCCTGTGTCTTCCCCGAGACATTCGACATGACTTCTCTGTTTTCCCGTCACAGCCGTTGCGGTTGGCTCGTTGCCGTTCTCGCGTGCCCGTTCGCCACCGGGTGCGGGGCGGGCGACGACGGGGGCGTGAAGACGTACAAGGTCGCCGCGCCGGACGACAAGGCGAAGCCCGAAGAGAAGGGTGGCGAGGCCAAACTCCCCGCCGGGCACCCGCCCGTCGGGGGGCCGCAAGGCGGGCCGCAATCGGGCTCCGGGACGCGCATCCTCGGCGCGCTCTACCCCGCCGACAATCCGGTCTGGTTCTTCAAGCTGACCGGACCTTCCGACCAGCTCGAGAAGCACGCCGCGGACTTTGAGAAGCTCACGAACAGCGTGAAGCCCCAGGGCGACGCAGTGCCGGCCTTCACGCTTCCCGCGGGCTGGACGCTGGGCGGCCCCCGCTCCGTCAGTCGGGGCGGAGTAACGGTGGAGTTCGTACAGACCATCAAACTCGGGCCGCCGGACGCCCCGCTAGAAGTCACGATCAGCCGGTCGGGCGGGGGGGTGATGATGAACGTCAACCGGTGGGCCGGGCAGGTTGGGGTCGCGGTCCGGGGCCCGGCCGACCTCGGCAAGTACACGAAAGAGTTCACGGCCGATCAGGTCAAGGGCATCCGGGTCGACCTGCGCCAGGGCCAGTGACCACGGTCGGGAACGCTGCCACAACTCCCCCGGGTCGCGCGGCCCGGCCAATGAGGATCGTCGAATGTCCCTCCCGCTGCCCGACCCGTACGACCCGGCCCCGCCGTCCGGCCCGAACCCGGTTGCCGCCGTCCTCAAGGGCGTGCTGAAACCGTTCGCGTCGCTGCGCCTCACGGTCGTCCTGCTGGCGCTGGGCGTCGCGCTGGTCTTCTTCGGCACGCTCGCCCAGAAGACCGCGGGCATGTGGACCGTCGTCGACAAGTACTTCTGGTCGTGGGTGGTGATGATCGACCTCCAGCCCACGCTGGAGTTCTGCAAGATCTTCCTGCGGGACATCGGGTTCCCGAAGAACGCCGAGGCCCCGAGCTGGGCGGCGGTCCCGTTCCCGGGCGGAAAGCTCATCGGCGGGCTCATGTTCCTGAACCTGCTCGCCGCGCACGCGGTCCGGTTCAAGTTGTCGTGGCGTCGGGCCGGCATCTTCATCGCCCACTCCGGGCTTCTGCTGCTCTTCGTTGGTGAGGCGATCACCCGCGAGTTCCAGATCGAACAGCGGATGACGATCCCCGAGGGCCAGGCGGTCAACTACACCGAGGACTCGCGGGCGGTCGAACTCGCGTTCACCACGCCCGAGGCCGACGGCACCCAGCGGGTGACCGTGGTCCCCGGCAAGATGCTGGAACGCGCGGCCCGGACGCACGCGACCATCTCGCACCCGGACCTGCCAGTCGACGTGCGCGTCGAGGCGTACATGGTGAACTCGGACCTGCTCGACGCCAAGAAGGTCAACAAGGAGAACCGCGCGACGACCGGCCTCGGGCTCGACACGATCGCCGAACCGAAGGCCGAGGTGTCCGGCGTCGGCGAGCAGACCATCGACCTCCCGTCGGCCTACGTGACGCTCTACAAGAAGGGGACCGACGAGAAGCTCGGCACCTACCTCGCGTCACTGTGGTACACGTTCAACCCGTTCAAGGCCGAGGCGCAGCCGAAGCAGTCGGTGACGGCCGGCGACGCGACCAGCGACGTGGCACTGCGGTACACCCGGAGGTACAAGCCGTACAGCCTGTTCCTGCGCGAGTTCCGGTTCGACCGGTACGAGGGCACGGAGCAGGCGAAGAACTACTCCAGCGACCTCGTGCTGATCGACCCCGAGCACGACCTCAGGCGCGATGTCCGTGTGAAGATGAACGACCCGCTCCGGTACCGCGGCGAGACGTTCTACCAGTCGAACTTCGACAAGACGACCGAGAAGACGACGGTGCTCCAGGTCGTCCGCAACCCCGGCTGGCTGCTCCCGTACCTCTCGTGCATCCTCGTGAGCGTTGGGCTCTTGATCCACTTCACGCAGGGGCTGGCGGGCTACCTGACCCGTGCGCGCACGCAGCGGCTGGCGACCGAGACCGCGGTCGGGGCCGAGCGGCCCACGCTCTTCGAGCGGGCGCTGCCGCTCGGCGTGGTCGGGCTCGGTGCGCTGGTCCTGCTCGCGGCCGCGGTGCCGAAGCCGAGCACGACCGACTTGGGCCGGCTCGCCCGGCTGCCGGTCGTCGACGGCGGCCGCGTGAAGCCGCTCGACACGGTCGCCCGCGTCGCCCTGCGGAAGATCAGCGGCCGCGAGGAGTTCGTCGGCAACGACGCCAAACTGCACCCGGCCGTCGAGTGGCTCATGGACGCGATGGCGTCCCCGCCGCCGAAGGGCGGCCCGGCGTGGAAGTACAAGGTCGTCCGCATCGAGAACGATCAGGTGCTGTCGCTCCTCGGGCTCGAGCGCCGCGAGGGCTACCGGTACTCGCTCGAAGAGATCGGCCCGAAGATCGCGCTGCTGGAGGCGGCGGTCGACAAGGTGAAGCCCCGCGAGGGCGGCCGGAGGGCGGCGGTGGACGACGAGGAGAAGGCCCGCGTCGAGCGGTTCTTCGAGTCCGGCGACCGCGACGTGTTCGGCGGGCAGGTGCTCGAGGTCGCCGAGAAGCTCCACCTGTACATCCAGATTTGCAACCGCGAGGTGCCGCTCGTGCTCCCGCCGTCCGGTGACCTCAAGTGGCGGTCGCTCGGGCAGATTCAGACGGCGGCCCAGCGGAACGCGATGCAGGCCGCATTCCAGGGCCGGGGCGTGACGGGCCAGGACTTCGGCAAGCTCCCCGAAGAGGAGCAGAAGAAGATCGACGACGAGATTCGGCAATTGTCGTTCGAGTTCATCACCGCCGACCCGAGCGCGATGAAGTTCGCCGAGGTGCTGTTCGCGTTCCGCAACCGTGAGATGGGCGGGCAGGCCGCCGAGCGGCTCCCGGAGGCGCTCACCAAGTTCCAGGAGGCGACCGCCGGGGCGGTGAGCCCGGACGACCGCGCGAAGGCCAACTTCGAGGTGTACCTCAACGGGTTCGCGCCGGCGTACTGGGTCATCTACCTGTACGCCATCGCCGGGCTCGTGGCCGTGGGCGGGTGGGTCGCGATCGGGTTCCGGCCGCCGCTCGCCGAGGCGTGCCGCCGGTCCGCGTTCTGGCTCCTCGCGTTCACGTTCGTGGCCCACGGGTTCGCGCTCTTCGCCCGCATGTACCTGATGGACCGGCCGCTCGTGTTCGTCACGAACCTGTACTCGACCGCCGTGTTCATCGGCTGGACCGCGGTGGCCCTGGGCCTGTTCATGGAGCGGGTCGTCCCGATCGGCCTGGGGAACATCGCCGCGGCGGTGGTCGGCGGCGCGACCGCGATCATCGCCCACAACCTCGCGGCCAGCGGCGACACGCTGGAGATGATGCAGGCGGTGCTGGACACGAACTTCTGGCTCGCCACGCACGTCACCACGATCAACATGGGCTACGCGGCCACCTACGTCGCGGGCGTGATCGGCATCCTGTACATCTGGCTCGGGCTGTTCACCCCGCTCCTGGCTCGGACCGTCGGCACCGGGTCCGTGTCCCGCGGCCAGACGCTGGCCCGCGTGTTCGGCCAACTGATGTACGGCGTGCTGTGCCTCGCGACGCTGCTGAGCTTCGTCGGCACCGTCCTCGGCGGCATCTGGGCCGATCAGAGCTGGGGCCGGTTCTGGGGCTGGGACCCGAAGGAGAACGGGGCCGTTCTGATCGTGCTGTGGAACGCCCTCATCCTGCACGCCCGCTGGTGCGGGCTGGTGAAGGACCGCGGGATCGCCGTGCTGACGCTCGTCGGCAACATGATTACCACCTGGAGCTACTTCGGCACGAACCAGCTCGGCGTCGGGCTCCACGCCTACGGGTTCAGCAACACGCTCGCGACCGGGTGCGTGGTCACCTGGGTGGGCCACACGGTCCTGATCGGGATGGGGCTGATCCCGCTGCGGTACTGGCGGAGCTTCGGCGACGCCTTGCAGCCGGGCGCGCTGGCCGCCGCACCGGTCCCCGTCGCGGTGCCGGCCCCCGGTCCTGCGCTGCCGGTCACGGCGGAGTTACTGCCGTCCGCACCCGTGGCCGCGGCCCTGCCGGCAGCGGACGGCGCGAACGGCACCGGCAACGGGCACCACAAGCCCGGTCAGGGGAAGAAGAACAAGAAGCGGTGACGGCACTCGCCGTTCGCCCGCGAGTTCTCGACAATCTCGAAAGCCCACCCGCACGGGTGGGCTTTTTCCACGCCCGGAGTCTCTCCATGTCGTCCGACCGCAAAGTCCGCGTCGCCATCGTCGGCCTCGGGTTCGGGGCCGAGTTCATCCCCATCTACCAGGACCACCCGAACGCCGAGATGTACGCGATCAGCCGCCGCGATAAGGCCGAACTCGAGCGTGCGGCCAAGCAGTTCGGCGTCGCGAAGGCGTACACCGACTACGACGAGCTGCTGAAGGACCCGAACGTCGACGCGGTCCACATCAACAGCCCGATCCCTGACCACGCCGCCCAGACCATCAAGGCGCTGAAGGCCGGCAAGCACGTCGCCTGCACGGTGCCGATGGCGACGACGAAGGACGAGATCAGGGAGATCGTCGAGCTGCAGCGCAAGGTCGGGAAGACCTACATGATGATGGAAACGGTGGTGTACAGCCGCGAGTACCTGTTCGCGAAGGACCTGTACGACCGCGGGGTGCTCGGCCGCATCCAGTTCCTCCGCGGGAGCCACCAGCAGGACATGGACGGGTGGCCGGGCTACTGGCCCGGCCTGCCGCCGATGTGGTACGCGACGCACTGCGTGAGCCCGTGCCTGGCGATCCTCAGCGACCCGGCGAAGGGCACGGCGGCGCTGGCCGAGAGCGTCGTGTGCCACGGGTCGGGCCGCATCCGCGAGGAGTACCACAAGATCTACGGGAGCCCGTTCGCGGTCGAGTCGGCGACGTTCAAGATCAAGGGGTCGGACGTGGTCGCGGAGGTCACGCGGAGCCTGTTCGACACGGCCCGGCAGTACCGCGAGAGCTTCGACGTGACCGCGAGCAACGTGAGCTTCGAGTGGCAGCAGGTCGAGGGCGAGGAGCCGGTGCTGCACTCGCGGGGGTTGCCCGAGGCGCAGATCCCGCGGCGGGTGAAGGTGCCCGACTTCGCCGGCCGGCTCCCGGAGCCGGTCCGCAAGTACACCGGTGCGATCCACGACGCGACGCACCTGAGCTTCCTGCAAGGGGCCGGGCACGGCGGCAGCCACCCGCACCTCGTCCACAACTTCCTGATGGCGGTGCTGGGCAAGCAGCCCGCGTTCCCCGACGCCCCGACGAGCGCGAACTGGACGCTGGTCGGCATCTGCGCCCACGAGAGCGCCATGAAGGGCGGCGACCGCGTCGAGATCCCGATGTACTGACGTGTCGATCAGAGAAGAGAGATCGGCCGCAAAAAAGCACAGAAGTCACACAAGAAGAAGTGGATCACGAAACCCGTGCGTCGTGTGTGCTCTTTTGCGGCCAATCTCTCTTCACTTCCACACCGGGTCGGGCACCTTCTGGCCCGCGGTCGCCTTCGCCACGGCGGCGGGGGCGAGCAGCGGGGCCAGGAGCTGTGCGTCGGCGACCGGCTTGCCGCCGGCCCTCCACACGGTCGCCGCCAGCGTCGCCTCGGCCCCGGCCGCGTACCCCTCGGGGGTGAGTGACAGCCAGTTGTCACCGGTTCCGCTCCAGAGCGTCGCCAGGAGCCGGGCGTCGGCCGCGTCCCACAACTTCACGGTCCCGTCGGCCGCGCCGGTCGCGACGCGCTTGCCGTCGGCGTCGAGCGCGACTGCGAACACGGCGCTCCCGACTGCGAGCGGCTTGCCGGGCGTGCCGGCCTTCGCGTCCGCGAGCCGCACGGTGCCGTCGCCGCCGGCGATCGCGAGGAGCGTGCCCTTCGCGTTGAACGCCAGTTCGTGGCTCGCCGTACCGGGGCCGCCGGTGCGCCGCAGCCGCTCGGCCGTCTTCGGGTCCCACCAACTCACCTGCGTCTCGAAGCCGCTCGTGACGACCTGCCCGTCGGAGCGGACCGCGACCGCGAGCACCTCCTGCTCCATCCCGCTGAACGTGAGGCGGCCCTTGCCCGTCGCGGCGTCCACGAGCCGCCCGGTGCGGTCCTTGCTCGCGGTCGCATACCACTCGCCGCCGGGGCCGAACGCGACCGCGTACACGGAGTCCGAGTGGCCCCCGAACGTGTGCAGCACCGTCCCGGTCTTCACGTCCCACAGCCGCACCGTCTTGTCGAAGCTGGCCGATGCGAGCTTCGCGCCGTCGGGCGAGAACGCCACGCCGGAGACGGTGTCGAGGTGGCCGCCGAGCGAGTGGACGAGCTTCCAGTCCTTGGTGTCGAACAGTCGCAGGTCGCCGCGGGCCGACGGCTGGCCGCCCGACACCGCGAGGAGCGAGCCGTCGGGCGAGAACTTCAGGTCGTTGACCGCACCGAGTACGTTCGTGAGGAACTTCGCCGGCTTCGCGGCTTCGAGGTCCCACACGGTGACGCGGCCGTAGACGCCCACTGCGAGCCGCTTTCCGTCCGGGCTGAACGCGACCGCGGCGACGGGCGGTAGCGGCCCGACCTGGAGCGTGACGTCGAGCGGCCCCGGGAGGCCCGCGGCCTTCGGCAGCACGGCCCTTGTCGCGAACGTTACGTCGAGCTTGCGGACCTTCGCCGGGCCGACCGCGGCCGCTCCGGTGTCGGCCTCCTTCGGCACCGCGCCGTCGGGCGCGCCGGCGGCGATCCACTTGCGGATGGTCGCGATGTCGGCCTCGGGGAGCGGGGCGGCGTCGAGCGGCATCGCGCGCTTCTTGTCCTTCGACGCGAGCAGCGTGGCGAGGAGCGACTCGTCGGGCTTGCCCGGCGCGAGCACCTTCGGGTTCTTGCGGACCAACTCCGGCTTGTCGAGCGCGAGCCCGGCCGAGAGTTCGACCTCCGAGAGCTTCCGCTCGCTGTGGCAGACCGTGCAGTGCTTGCGGAGGATCGGCCGCACGTCCCGCCAGTACGTCGGCGGGTCGGCCGCGACCACGGGGGCGGCGGAAATCGCGAGGAGCACGCAGGCGAGAGAGGTGCGGATCATGGGGAGGGCTCGGCGAGGGGTCACGGTTGCTTGGCGAGTTCGGGGCGGTGCCACAGTTCGAAGGTGCGGCCGGTGCCGAGCAGGATCAGGTCGTCGGTCGGGCCGAACGCGAGCGCCCGCACGGGGGTCGGCCGTGTCACCTGCACCACGGGCTTCATCGTGGCGACGTTCCACACCCACACGACGTTCGCCGCGTCGGCCACCGCGAGGAGCGCGCCCGACGGGCTGAACGCCAGGTGCCGGATTTCCGCCCCCGCGGCGATGCTGCTGGTCGCCGCGAACACCTTCGGCGTCATCGCCTTGTTCGCCCACAGGCCGACGCCCCCCCCGGCGTCGCCGGTCGCGAAGTCCCCCGTTGCGGGAGACGCGGCCCACACCCGCACGGCCGCCTTGTGCTCGCGGGTGACGACCTCGAACCGCGGGCCGGCCGCGCCCCACGACACAACGCTCCCGTCCGCGTGGCCCCCGAGCAACTTCCCCGTCGGGTGCCACGCGAGGAACGTCGGCCGCTGACCGCCCAGGGGGATCTGCCCCTTCACGTCGATCGGGATGACCTCGTCTTTCGGCTGGAGCAGCGGGTAGCCCTTGGCCTGAGTGTCCGGCTTCTTGATGAGTGCGGTCGGCAGGTAGCGGATCGTCAGTGCGGTCCCGCGCACCGTGGCGAACCGCTCGCCGTTCGGGAACGGGAACGCCGCGAACGGCTCGCCCGGGATCTTCACCGGCACCTCCGGCGGGTCGTTCCACGCGACCGCTGCGGTCCCCCCGGTGGTGGCGAAGAACGCGAGTTCGCCGGTCGCGTCGAAGCGGATGCTGGTGACGGGTCCCTCGACCTTGGGGCCGGGGCTGAACGGGTCCACGAGCGGGAGTTGGTCGAACCGCCAAATGCGTGTCGCGCCGGAGCGGTAGCCCGCGATCATGGCCCGGCCGCCGGGGGTGACGGCGACCGCGGTCACCTCGTCGGGTCCGTCGTCGAAGGTGAACACGCCGTCGCGGTACGCGCTGTCCTGGGCCGTGAGCAGGCGGTTCGCGGGCGCGACGGGCGGCGGCTCCTGGAGCACGACCTTCGGTTGCGGCGGCGCCGGAACAGGGACGGGCTCGGCGGCCCTCGCTTGGTCCGCCTCGTGCTTGCGGCCGGCGCCGTAGGCCGAGACCGCGGCCACGAACACGCCGGTGCCCAGCACCGCGACCGCCGCCATCGCCGCCACCTTGACCGGGACCGACGCGCGCAACAGCAACACGACCGCCGCGTTCGCCAGCAGCCCGCACGCGGCGAACCCGACGGCGATCGGCACCCCGGTGCCCGTCCCAAGGTCGGTCGCTTCACCCATCACGAGCGGCCCGGCCGCCAGCCCCAGCGAGAAGATGACCGCCAGCGACAGCAGCCACAGCGGGTCGCGCCGGTAGTCCGCCGTCGCGGGCACCGGCCGCTCGCCGGCGAGGAACGCGGCCGTGTCGCCGGCGACCCGTTCCCCGTCCGGCCCGGGGAACCGCACGGTCACCGCCCGCAGGCCGCCGAGCGTGAGGACGAGTTCCCGGCCGGTCCCGCTCACCGGGGTACCGGCGGCGGCGTACAGGAACGGGCGGTACGGGGTGCTTTCGAGGAACAGGCCGTGCGGGACGAGCACCACCTCGCACGCCCCGGTGAACAAGGCGGCCGAGTCGAACGTCACCTCCACCGGGGTGCGGAACGGCTGGCGAGCGGCCGGGGCGGGCGCGGGCGGCCCTGGGTCGTCGTCGAGCGTCAGCAGTTCGTCGCCCGGCGGCGCGGCTGCGGGGCGGGCGGTCGGGTTCAGGTCGAGGTACGGGAGCGGGTCCTCCTCGCGGTCCGGCAGCGGGAGCGGCAGAACTGCGGTGTCCGCCGGTGCCGGTCGCGCGGGTGGGGACGGGTTGGTGGGCCTGGACGGTGTGGTGGGCTCCGCGGCCCGGCCCGTGAGTGCGGGGAGTTCCGGTGCGGTGAACTCCGCGAGGGACGCGGCCGAGTCTTGGTGGTATGCTGTGGCGTCGAGGGCGGCCGCGAGATTGACCCGGGCGTGGCACTTCGGACACCGGGCCTTTGTCTTGGCGCACCCGGGCGGGGGCTTCAACCGGGCGCGGCACGCCGGGCAGGTGATCGGAATCGACATGAGCGGCTTCTCGCTCTCGCGCCCGCGGCACGCGGGCACGCCCGGCCCCAGTATAACCGCCGCCGGCACGAAAGCGGCAGGGAAGTTACCCGTGCCGGACGCGCCGCGGGGGGCGAGTAAAACGGGCGGGCGGCGGCCGATGTGGACTTGTCCCGGGTTCCCCGCGGTGGTGCAATAGAGGAACGGAATCACTGCGGCGCGGGCGCACCGGGGTATCCGGCTTCGTACACATGACAACCGTCCGACTGACGTGCTCGTGCGGCAGGAGCTGGGACCACCCGGAGGGTGCGCCCGTGCCCGCCGACGTGCGCGCGATCTGCCCGGTGTGCTCGCTGCCGACGCCGGCCCCGTTCGACCCGCTCTCGCTGTTCGGCGGGTCGTCGGGCGCGTCGAAGTTCTCGGCCCCGCCGCCCGTCCACGTCCCCCGCCCCCACTCCGGATCGGGAACCTACGTGCAACTCCCCGAGGAGGCCGCGCAGTCGGCCGCCGAGTCCGTGGCGGCCGCGCCCGGCAAGACGGTCGCCGGGTTCGAGATCATGGAGGAACTGAACCGCGGCGGCATGGGCGTGATCTACAAGGCCCGGCAGGTCGCGATGAACCGCATCGTCGCCCTGAAGGCGATCATCCCGGCGAAGCTGGAGCGGCCCGGGGTCCGCGAGCGGTTCATGGCCGAGGTCAAGGCTTCGGCCCTGCTGAACCACCCGAACATCGTCATGGTGTACCACACCGACCTGGACGGGGCGTTCCCGTACCTGGCGATGGAGTACGTCCCGGGGATCGACCTGCTGCGGCTCGTCCGGGGCAGCGGGCCGCTCCCGGTCACCGACGCGGTGTACTACACCCGCCAGGTCGCCGACGGGCTCCAGCACGCCCACGAGCAGGGGATCGTCCACCGCGACATCAAGCCGTCGAACCTCATGGTGTCCCCCGGCCCGATCGGGTCCGACGCGATCAAGGGCGGCCGGCTCCCCAAGGTCAAGATCCTCGACATGGGCCTGGCCCGAGTCGTCACCCCCGAGGGCCAGGACTCCGACACCGGGCTGACGCAGGAGGGCATGTTCCTCGGCACCCCCGACTACGTGTCCCCGGAGCAGGCCGAGAACTCGCGCCAGGCCGACGGCCGCAGCGACCTGTTCAGCCTCGGCGGGACGCTGTACTTCCTGCTCACGGGCGAGGTCCCGTTCCCCGGCAAGACGCTCGTCGAGAAGCTCCGCAAGGCGCTCACCGAGCCGCCGCCGTCGCCGCTGGCCAAGCGCCGGGACGTGCCCCCGCTGCTCGACTCGGTCGTCCGCAAGATGCTCGCGTGCGACCCCGAGGACCGGTACCAGCACGCGGGCGACGTGGTGACGGCCCTCGACCGGATCCTCCGCGGCGAGGGCGGCCCGGTGTCGTCGGCCCCGCCCGTCATGGCCGAGCCCGAGCCCGCAGGCCCGCTCGCGCAGGTCAAGGCCCACGACGCCGGCATCCGCGGCCTGGCCGTCACCGACGACGGGGCGCTCCTCGTGACGGCCGGCGAGGACAGCCGGGTGCGGCTCTGGCAGCCCGCGAAGCTCCAGGAGGCCCGCACCTTCCTCGGCGACTTCGGCCCGGTCGACGGCATGGTCCTGTCGCCCAACGGCAAGCGGTTCGCGACCTGCGCCACCCGGCTCACGACGTCCGAGATGGGCGTGCAGCTCTGGGACCTGACGACGGGGGCCGAGCAGCGGCGGCTCCGCGGGCCGGCCGCGAACGTGCGGTGCGTCGCCATCTCGCAGGACAGCAAGGCCATCGCCGCCGGGGCCGACGACAGCATGGTGTGGCTGTGGGTCGCCGACGCGACCGGCCCCCGCACGTTCTGCATGAAGGGTCACTCCGGGCCGGTCACCGCCCTGTGGTTCGTCGCCCCCGAGTCGCTGCTCTCGGCCGGCATGGACGGCACCGTGCGGCAGTGGGACCTCCGGTCCGGCAAGACCAAGGGGACGCTCCCGGCCGGGGTCGGCCCGATCACGGGGCTGGCGTTCGGCGGCAAGCGGGTCGCGGTCGCCGGCGAGGCGCTCGCCGTCCGGCAGCCCACCGGGACGTTCGTGAAGTTCCCCGGCCACTCGGGGAACGTCCTGTGCGTCGCGTTCTCGCCCGACGGCCGGCTCCTGGCGAGCGGCGGGGCGGACAAGACGGTGCGGGTGTGGAGCACCGAGGACGGCGAAGAAGTGGTGGCGTACACCGCCCACACCGCCCCCGTGCGGTCGCTCGTGTTCGCCCCCGACGGCCGCTCGTTCTATTCCGGCGGCGGCGACGGCATGCTGATCCGCTGGCCGGCCCCCGTGATCTGATCGCTATCTGGTCGCTCCGCCCACAATTCCCGGCCGCGCGGTCCCGCCGGCCGTCGGTTCCGATACCATCTCCGGTGCCGCCCGTTCCCGCCCCGGAGACCCGCCGTGCCCCTCACCCGCTTCGCTCCGCTCGTCGTCCTGTTCCTGCTCGCCACCGCCCCCGCGCACGCGCAGGCCCCGGCGACCGGCCCGTGGGACGTGAAGGCCCTCGGGGCCACCGAGGTGAAGCCCGAGTGGGGCAAGGAGGTCGGCAGAGCCCGCGAGGTGTACTACCCCGGCGAGCCGTACCAGGGGAAGCCGACGCGGGTGTTCGCCTACTACGCGAAGCCGGCAGCGGGCGACGGCCCGTTCCCCGCGGTGGTGCTTGTCCACGGCGGCGGCGGCAAGGCGTTCCGCGATTGGGCCGAGCACTGGGCGGCCCGCGGGTACTGTGCGCTGGCGATGGACCTCGCGGGCGTCGGCCCCGCCGGCCGCCTCGCCGACGGCGGCCCGGACCAGTCCGACGAGACGAAGTTCCGCGCCTTCGACGACAAGACCGTCAGGGACATGTGGACCTACCACGCGGTCGCCGCCGTGGTCCGCGGGCACAACCTGCTGCGCGCGCTCCCCGAAGTGGACAAGGACCGTACCGCCGTCACCGGCATCAGTTGGGGCGGCTACCTGACGTGCATCGTCGCCGGGCTCGACGACCGCTTCAAGGCCGCGGTGCCGGTCTACGGGTGCGGGTTCCTGCACGAGAACAGCGTCTGGACCGCGGACCGCTTCACGAAGGTCGAGCCCGAGCGCCGGAAGCGGTGGACCGAGGCGTTCGATCCGTCCGCGTACCTGCCGAACGTGAAGTGCCCGGTCCTGTTCCTGAACGGCACCAACGACTTCGCGTACCCGCTCGACAGCTACCAGAAGTCGTACCAGCTCGTAAGGGCCCCGCGGACCGTCTCGGTACGCGTCCGGCTCCCGCACGGGCACATCTGGAGCTTCGGCGAGGTCGACGCGTTCATCGACTCGGTGCTGAAGAAGGGCGACCCGCTCCCCGAGATCGGCGAGATGGCCCGCGACGGCGACGCCGCTTCGGCCCCGGTGGCGAGCAAGACGAAGGTGAAGGCCGCGAGCCTGCACTACGCGGTCGCGGAGGGAGTGTGGCAGAAGCGCGAGTGGAAGACGCTGCCCGCCGAGATCAAGGACGGCAAGGCGACCGCGAAGCTGCCCGACGCCCGCCCGCTGGTGTACTACCTCGCGGTCACCGACGAGCGCGGCTTGGAGGTCTCTGCCCCGCACGCCGTGCTGCCCGCGAAGTGAGCGGGTCACAGCCCGCCGCCGTGGGCCGCGTCGGCGATGTAGTTCTCGTACCGGTTGTACGCCTTCCGCCACGTCAGCGTGATCTCCCCCGTGGGGCCGTTGCGCTGCTTGGCGATGATGACTTCGAGGATGTTGTCCTCCGTCGTCCCGTCGAACTTGCCGGGGCGGTGGAGCATCATGCAGGTGTCGGCGTCCTGCTCGATCGAGCCGGACTCGCGGAGGTCCGAGAGCCGCGGCTTGTGGTCCTGCCGGTCCTCGGACGCCCGGTTCACCTGGGCCAGAGCGATCACCGGGATGTTCAGCTCGCGGGCGAGGAACTTGAGCCGCCGGCTGATCTGGGCCACCTGCTCCTGCCGCGGGTCGCGGCGGCTCTCGGGCTCGATGAGCTGCAGGTAGTCGATCACCACCAGTTGCAGCCCGCCCTCCTTCTCGTGCTTCTTGTCGATGCGCCGCGCCGTCGCCCCGATCTGGATCATGGTCCGGCTCGGGGTGTCGTCGATGTACAGCCGCGCCCGGCGGAGCGCGTCGCCGGCCTCCATCAGCTTCGTGATGTCGTCGGTGTTCAGGTGCCCCTTGCGGACCTTGTGGCTGTCCACCCGGGACTGGCAGGTGAGCAACCGCTCGGCGAGTTCGATCCGGGCCATTTCCAGGCTGAAGAACAGGATCACCGGCGGCGGCGGGGCGTTCGGATCGTTCGGGTCGTGGGCCGTGAGGATGTTCCTCACGAGATTGAGTGCGTACGCCGTTTTGCCGACCGACGGCCGCGCGGCGATGATGACGAGTTCCGACTTGTGCAGCCCGGCGGTGATGTTGTCGAGATCGACGTACCCGGTCGGCATCCCGCTCATCGAGAGGTCGGTGCCCCCGACGCGGGCGTCGAGTCGCGCGAATGCCTCGTTGAGCGTGTCCTTGAGCGAGAACGTCTCGCCGACCATGCCGGCCTTCGCGATGTCCATGATCTTCCGCTCGGCCTGCGCGACGAGTTCGTCGGCCGACTGCGTGCGGTCGAAGGAGTCGCGGAGGATCTCGTTGCCGGCGTGGATCAGGCTCCGCACCATCGCCGTGTCGCGGACGATCTTCGCGTGGTACTCGGCGTTGGCCCCGGTCGGCACCGCGTCCCACAGGTCGGCAAGGTACGCGTTGCCGCCGACGTCCTCGAGTTGCTTGCCCTTCTTGAGCCGCTCGGAGATCATCACGAGGTCGAACGGCTGGTTCTCGTTCGACAGGTCGGTGATGGCCTGGTAGATCTTCTGGTGCGCGTCGAAGTAGAAGTTGTCGCCCTTGAGGGTCTGCTGGACCGTCGGGAGCACGTCGGGGTCGCGGAGGATGCCCCCGATGACGCCCCGCTCGGCGTCGCGGTTGTGGGGCGGCAGGCGGTCGGTCATCGGGTCGGACATGACGGGCGTCCCGGGGGCGGTGTGAGGCGGCCGGCGATCTGACTGTCCGTACACCGGCGTCGGCTCCCGGTTTGATACCCGGCCGATGGGGGAAAAATCAAGCCCGCCGGTTGGGACGGCGGGCGGGGCAGGGTGGGTCGGGGTCCGGTCGTGCGGGCGCGTCACGCGGCGGGTTGCATCGCCGTCATCACCTGGGCGAACCGCTTCATCATCTCCTCCGGGGCGACGTCCTCGACGTGCGTGGCGAGCGTCCACTGGTGCCCGAACGGGTCGGTGACGGTGCCGCTGCGGTCACCGTAGAACTGGTCCGCGACCGGCCGCACCACCTTCGCCCCGGCGGCCACGGCCGCGTCGAACCGGGCGTCCACGTCGGGGAAGTAGAGGCACATGCCAACGGGCGAACCGCCGAGCGCCTGCGGGCTCCTGGTGCCCCACGCCGGGTTCTCCTCGCTCAGCATGATGATGCTGTCGCCGATCTTCACCTCGGCGTGCGCGATGGTGCCGTCCGGGCCGGTCATCCGCATCACCTCGGTCGCGTCGAAGATCGCCTTGTAGAAGTCGATCGCCGCCGCCGCGCCCTTGATGATGAGGTACGGCGTGAGGGTGTGGTACGACGCGGGTTGGTGGCTGACGCTCATTACGGGCTCCTGGTTGACGGTGACGGGCGACCACTGTGGACGCCCGTACCTATCGGCATTCGACTTTGATCGAATGTATACCAATCGCCGCGAATCGAAACAAGCTCACCCCGCGAAACGAAAAACCCCCGGCGTGCCGGGGGTTCCGTGTGGAGCGTGTTCGCCCGAAGGGGTCACTTCTTGCCGGGGGCCAGCGCGACGACGAGCACCTGGATCTTGGTCTCGATCCCGTACCCGAGGCTCAGCGGCACCTCGGTGAGGGTGTTCGCTTCCTTGATCGGGTGCTCGAGCTTGACCATGTCGCCCTCGACCAGCAGGTTCTTCCCCTTGAGGGTCTTGCTGATCTCGATCGGCCCGATGCTGCCGTACAGGTGGCCGTCCTCGGTGGCGTTGGCCTCGATGGTGACGGCGGGCAGGCGGGACAGTTGCTCGGCGAGCACCTTGAGGTCCGCGACGCGGGCCTCGCGGGCCTTCTGGACCTTGATCTTGTACTGGTCCAGCGTCCGCAGGTTCTCGGCCGACGGCAGGACGGCGAGGCCGTACGGGATGAGGTAGTTGCGGGCGTACCCGGGCTTCACCTCGACGAGGTCGCCCTGCTTGCCGACGTGCAGGAGGTCGTTCACGAGGACGACCATCGTGCCGCCGTGCTTCCCCTTCTGGAGGTGGTGCGTGTGCTTCGGCTTCTTGGTCGGGAGCTTCTTGCCGGCCGGCTTGTCGGCCTTCGCCTCGGGCTTCTTGGTTGCAGTCTTGGCCATGGTTCGGGTCCCGTGATAAACGCTTGAGCCGGGCGGCCGGTGGGCCGCCCGGGGATTCTACAAACTCACGCGGAACGCGAACCGTCGGTCCCGCACTCAGAAGGGGATCTCGGCGTCACCGCCCGACCCGCCCCCGCTTCCGTACTCGTCGTCGTCGCTCGGCGGGGGAGCGCTCGGGCGGCCACCGGCGGACTTCCCGCCGCCGCTGCCGCCCCCGTAGGAGCGGCCGCCACCACCGCCTCCGCCCCCACTCATACCGCCGCCCATTCCACCACCGCCGCCTTCACCGCCGCCATCGGACTTCCCGCCGATGAACTCGATCCCGTCAACGACGACCTTGTGCTTTGACCGCTTGCCGCCGCCGTTCTTGTCTTCCCACTGGTCGAGTTGCAGCCGGCCCTCGAGGTACAGCGAGTCGCCCTTCTTCGCGTAGTTCGCGATCAGCGACACGAGGTCCCGCTTGGTGTCCGGGCGGGCGAACGCCTCGCAGTCGATGTACAGCGGGTTCGGGTCGTTCTCCCACTGCCCGGTCGCCGGGTTCTTTTTACTACGCCCGACGGCGAATCGGAACTTCACCACCGTCCCGCCGCTCGGGAGACTGCGGGGCGGCTCGGGGTTGTCCGTGAGCCGGCCGATCAGCATGACCTTGTTCAGTGTCGCCATTGGTGCGACCTCCTTCGGACCCGCCCCCCGTTGGGTGTTACGTTATAGCTCGGGGTTGGGTGTTGAGGCGTGGTCCGGTGTGGAGGTTAAACCAACGTGCGGCCCTCGTGCAAGGTCGGTAGTGTTTCCGTGGCGAGCGGGGGGCGTGAGTCCCCCGGTAGTTATCGTGACAACCGGGGGACTCACGCCCCCCGCTCGCCAAAATCACACTCACTCCGGCTTGTCGGACATCTCGCGGCGCGGGCCACGCGGGCCACGCGGGCCGCCGGGACCACCGCGGTCCCCGCCGTCGCGACCGCCGCCGCCGGTCATCTCGTCGGCACCGGGCATCCCCTCGCCGATCGCGCCGGGGTCGGTGGTAACGGCGGCCTCGTCCTTCATCCCGCGGACGGCGAACCCGTTCGAGGAGTCCTCGCGGGCGATCCCGAGGATGATCTCGCTCCACTTCGGGTCGACCTTCAGCGTGAGTTGCCGGAGGATCGTCCCTTCCTGGAGGGCGAAGTCCCGCTCCAACTCGCGCTGCTTGGTGCTCTCCATCGTGTAGTACACGATGTGGAACGCGCCCTTCTTCTGCTTGCTGATCGTGTACGCGAGCTTGTGGTTGTAGTCCCACGGGCGGCTGACGAGGACGGTGGCCCCGTGCCGCTCCAGGATCGTGTGGACCTGGTTCTTCGTCCCGTCGGCGTCCGCAGACACCTTGTTCGAGTCGAGGAGGAACATCGTTTCGTACGTGGCAACCGGCATCGCGACCTCTCGTGTGATCCGGGGGTGGCCCGGTGGTTACCCTGGTTCGGCCGGCCGTTCGGCCGGGCGACCCCACCCCACCGCGGGGAGGGGAGCAACCCGACAAACCAATTCAAGTGCCAAAGGTGAAAGAGTCAGGCACCTAAGTCGCGGGTGGATTCGCCGACCCGTCCCGCGTGTCCTTCTTCTCTTTCTTTACCTTTTCCTTTTTACCTTTTTCATTCGTGGCTTCGCCCCCGTTGAAGCGGTTCATCGCCGCTTCGGTGCCGTGGCGGACCCACGCGAGTGCGGCCTGGGCGGCCTGGGCGACCGCGTCCTCCGCGGCGGCCCGCTCGCCGGGGCGGAACTTCGAGAGCACGAAGTCCACCGCGTCGCCCGGCTCGGGCTGGCCCACCCCGATCCGCAACCGGGCGTAGGCGTCGGACCCCAACTGGTCCTGGATGTTCCGGAGGCCGTTCTGGCCGCCGTGGCTCCCCTTGGCCCGGACCCGCAGCTTCCCGAGCGGCAGGTTGAAGTCGTCGCACACGACGAGCACCCGGTCGATCGGGAGCTTGTAGAAGTCGAGGGCCGCCCGCACCGCCCGGCCGCTGAGGTTCATGAACGTCAGCGGCTTCATCAGGAGGACGGGCTCGTCGCCCTCCTTGACCTCGGTGACGAACGCCTCGAACTTCTCGCGGAACGCCGGGCACCCCGGCGCGGCGGCGAGGTAGTCGATCACGTCGAAGCCGACGTTGTGCCGGGTGCCGGTGTACTTGGGGCCGGGGTTGCCGAGCCCGACGACGAGTTTCATGTCTGGTCGGGGATTGGAGATTGGGGGTCGGACGTTGGGGGCCGCCGGGTCGGGACACCCTGCCGGGCCGCGGCGGTTCGCGCCCGCGGCTCAGCAACTCCCGGTTCCCAACCCCCGACCTCCGACACCCGCTCCGATCACTTCTTCTTCTCCTCGGCCTCCTCGTCGGCCTTCTTCTTCTCGGGCTTGATGACCTCGGGGCCGGCCCCCGTGTCGGCGGCGACCGGTTCGGCTTCCACGCCCGGCAGCTTGAGCTGGACGACGACCGCTTCGGGGGCCTCCAGCACCTGGACGCCCTCGGGGAGCGTCAGTTCGCGGACGTGGATCGGGTTGCCGAGCGTGAGGTTCGTGATGTCGATGCGGATGGCCTCGGGGATCGACCCGAGGAGGCACTCGATGTGCAGCTTGTGCAGCGGCTGGTCGAGCACGCCGCCGCCCGTCGCCTTCGGGGCGTTCCGCAGTTCCACGGGGACCGTGACCTTGACGCGGTCGGTCCGCGACTTCCGCTCGAAGTCGACGTGGATCATCTGCTTGCCGAAGGCGTCCCACTGGACCTCGCGGACGAGGACCGTCTCGGGGGTGCCGTCGACCTCGAGGTCGAGCATCCGGACGTGGAGGACGCGGATCGCGCGGTCGAGTTCCTCGGCCGACACGGAGACGGACGCGGTGTCCTTCTTGTGGCCGTAGACGACGCCGGGGACGAGCCCCTGCTTCCGGAGCTTGACGGCGGCGCGGGAGCCCGTGCCGGTGCGCGGGGTGGCCTTGAGTGTGATGGACTGCGACATGCGACCCTCGTGGGACCGGGTACTCTCGCGGGGGACCGCCCCGCTACCCTCTTCGGCCCCGGCAGAAACACGCGGGCGGCCCACAGGGGTGCGGGCCGCCACGGAACACGTAAGGGGTGATTATGGACGCCGCGTTACCGACCGACAAGGGCGCGGGGGCCAAAAAGACTGAAGGCGTGCCGGTTCTGCGGCCGATTCCGATTGTGTGGAACTTCGCACTGCCAGTGCCGATCGAGCCCGGAGCGGCCGGGACGCGGGGCGGACACGGCGGGCACTCGCCCTCCGGTGGCCGGTGCTGCTGTGCGTCCTGTGCGCCGGGTGCGCCGACTGCAAGTTCCTCCGCAAGACGTGCCCGCCCCCGCCCGACCCCCTCGCCGCCGCCCAGCTCCCCGCACCCGACACTGCCTACCGCATCGGCTGCCCCGACGTCCTGGAGGTCGCGTTCGCCGACCGCCCGGAGTGGGACGTGCTCGCGTCGGTCGACCTGGACGGCCGGGTGGCGCTGGCTCACCCGGGCTCGCCGCGGGTCGAGGGCCGCACGCTCGACGACGTGCGGCACGAACTGGCCCGCCTCGCGGGGACCGACCCGGACAACGTAACTGTGCGGCTGGCCGCGGCGCGCAGCTCGAGGGTGTTCCTGCACGGGCCGATCCGCGGGCGGTGCCGGGTCGTGCCGTACCAGGGGCCGGAGCCGGTCATCGACTTCCTGAAGCGGGTCGGCGGGCTGCCGCCCGGGTCGAAGCTGAACCAGGTGTACGTGGTGCGGCCGAACGTCGCGAGCGGGAAGCGGCCCGAGGTGTTCCAGGTGGACGTCTCGGCCGTGCTGGCGGACAACAACCACGCGACCAACGTGCCGCTGATGCCGTCGGACGAGGTGTACATCGGGGAGACGAAGCGGTCGGTGGTCGCCCGCATCCTGCCCGACTGGCTCGGACCGCTGTACCGCCGCCTCAGCGGCCTGCTGCCCGAGGACTGGTGGCCGTGGACCCGCCCGCGGACCCCGTGACGCGGGCCGCCCTCACGCCAGCGGCAGCGAGAAGCGGTTCGGTGCGGCGGGGGGCGGGTCGCGGTCGGTGTTCGCGAGGTCCACGCCCACGAGCTCGTCGGTCGGCACGCCGCCGAACAGCGTGAACGGGCTGGAGTCGGTCACCGCCACGCGGACGGTGCGGCCGATGAGCCGGTCGGTCCCGTCGAACACGACGATGTGGTCCGTCATCGTGCGGCCGGTGAGTTGGACCACCTCCCCGGGCTGGTGCCCGGGGCCCGCCTGGGTGCGCTTGCTCGGGCCTTCGACCAGCACGTCGACCGTGGTGCCCACCTGCAGGCGGTGGTCGAGGCGGCTGTTCTCGTTCTGCACCGCGAGGAGGTCGTTGTTGCGGCGCTTCTTCACGTCCTCGGGCACGTCGTCCGGGTAGCGGTCCGCGGCCTTCGTCCCCGAGCGCTCGCTGTACTTGAAGATGAACGAGTTCTTGAACTTCGCCTCGCGCACCAGCTCCATCGACTTCGCGAAGCTCTCCTCGGTCTCGCCGCAGAAGCCGACGATGAAGTCCGAGCTGACCGCGACGCCCGGCACCTTCTCGCGGCACCGGCCCAGCATGTCCATGTAGAAGCCGGCGGTGTAGTTCCGCTTCATCCGCTTCAGCACCTCGTCGCACCCGGACTGCACCGGCACGTGCAGGTACTTCACCACCTTCGGCAGTTCGCGGACCGCGTCGAGCAGGTCGTCGGTCATGTCCCTGGGGTAGTTGGTCACGAACTTGATGCGCTCGAGCCCGGCGACGTCGTGCATGCCGGCGATGAGGTCGCTCAGGCGGGTGCGCCGCTCGCCGTGGTCGTAGACGTAGCTGTTCACTGTCTGCCCGATGAGAGTGACCTCCTTGCACCCCTGATCGACGAGTTGCTTGACCTCGCCCCAGATGTGGGCCGGCGGGCGGCTCTGCTCGGGGCCGCGGGTGCTGGGCACGACGCAGTAAGTGCAGAACTTGTCGCACCCGATCTGGATGCGCACGAACGCCTGGAACGGCGTGGGCCGCATGGTCGGGTCGCGGGTCGGGTCGTAGCTCACGAAGCTCGCCTCGACCTCGTCGCGGCCGGCGGCCGATCGTGCGAGGCTGACAGCGAGTTGCGGCTCGCGCGTGGCCCTAACTTTCTCGACAAGCTTCGGCACCTCGGCGAGTTGCCCGGTGCCGACGACCATGTCGACGTACGGCGCGCGCTTGCGAATCAGTTCCTGGTCCTTCTGCGCCATGCACCCGAGCACACCGATGACGATGTCGGGCTTGTCGCGCTTGAGGAGCCGGACGCGGCCAAGCGACGAGTACGTCTTCTCCTCGGCGTGCTCGCGGACCGAGCAGGTGTTGAACAGCATCACGTCGGCGTCGGCGGGCGTGTCGGTGAGGTCGTAACCCTGCTTGCGGAGCGCGCCGATGACCAACTCGCTGTCGAGCACGTTCATCTGGCAGCCGACGGTCTCGATGAACACTTTCTTCGTCATGGCCGGGGTCACCGTTATGAGACGGGGCCGAGCGGGAGGGACATCAGATTGAGGATACAAGAGTACGTGAGCGCAGCGAAGCCCAGCCATCGCGATGGCTGGGCTTCGTGCGCTCACCCCTTCCGCAGGCGCGCCCAGTAGCCGCCGTCGGACGGGCGGCCTGGGACGGCGCGGTGCTCGGCTTCGAGGCGCAGGTTGCGGATCCCGCGCATCACGGCCTTCACCACGCCCTCGTTCTCGTCGGGCTCGATGCTGCACGTCGAGTACACCACCAGCCCGCCCGACTTCACCCGGTCGAGCGCCTGGAAAAGGAGCCGCGTTTGCAGGCGGATCAGGTACTGGAACTCCGTCGGCTTCAGCCGCCAGCGGACCTCGGGCCGGCGGCCCAGCACGCCGGTGTTGCTGCACGGCACGTCAACCAGCGCCGCGTCGAACGGCCCCGGCGGGGACTCGCCGTCCGGCCCCAACAGCACCGTGCGGACGCCCTTGATGCGGAGCCGCTGACACAGCGTTGTCACCGTTTCCAGGCGGCGCGGCTCGGTGTCGCACGCGGTGATGAACCCGCGGTTGTCCATCAACTCCGCGAGGTGCGTCGTCTTCCCTCCGGGTGCGGCGCACAGGTCGAGCACCCGCATCCCGGGTTGCAGCCCCAGCGCCGACGCGACCAGCATCGACGAGTGGTCCTGCACCGCGAAGTCGCCGTCGTCGTACCCCGGCAGGCCGCGGATCGGGTGGTGCTCCGGGAACCGCAGCGACTGCGGGTGCTCGCCGGGCTCGGCGTCGATCATCTGGGCCGCGAGCCGCAGCCGGTACGTTTCGCGGGCGTTGTGGAGCTTGTTGACGCGGACCCACAGCGGCGGCGGGGCGTTGAACCAGAACCCGAGCCGCCGGCACTCGTCCGGGTCGAACCGCTGGTGCCACTGGTCGGCGAGCCACTTCGGGAATGAGAACGCCGCCGCGAAGTACCCCGCCGGGTCGGTGCCCGGTGCCGGGAGGATCGGCCGGGCGAGGACGCGGTAGCGGCCGTCGTCCATCGGCACCGCGTTGCCGTCGGGCTTGTCGGTGAAGTCGCCGGTCACCAGTTCCGACACGCGCCGCAGGATGCTGTTGAGGAACCCCTTGGCCTTGGGGCTGCCGATGTGGTTCGCAAGTTCGACCGTCTCGTGTACGGCCGCGTGCGTGGGGACGCCCGTGAGGAACGCGAGCTGGAACGCGCCGAGGTGCAGGGCGTCCCAGACCCGCGGTTCGATGGCGTGGAACGGGATCTTCATGTACGGCCGCAGCAGCGCGTCGAGCGTGCCCTTGCGGCGGATGACGCCGTACACGAGTTGCGTGAGGAACCGGCGGTCCTGCGGGGTGATGCTCGCGGCCGCGACCGCGTTGTCGATCAACTCGGCGGCGAAGGCGTCGTGCGAGCGGGAGCGGTGCAGCACGTCGGCGGCGATCTGGCGAGCGGTGATCGTCATGCGAGCACTTCCGGGCCGAACCGCATGCCCTCGACGATGGGATACCCGCGGAGGAACTCCTCGGCCGTCATCTTCTTCTTCCCGGCGGGTTGTAGTTCGGAGATCCCCAGTCCGAGCCCGTCCCCACTCACAACGATCAACTCAGGTGTAAGCGAATGGCCATCGCCATCTTCATCATTCAACGTACCTGCCGGATAAGTAGGAGAATGGAGGCCATAACTGTAGCCGCTGTTGAGAAAGGTTTTCGCGACAATCACCCGCATCGGCTCCTTGCCGGGGCGGTGCAGGAACGAGTATGCGGTGGGCCACGGCTGCATCGCTCGCACGAACCGCTCGATGTACTCGGCAGGCTTCGTCCAGTCGATCAGCCCGAACTCCTTCTTGATCTTCGGGGCCTTCGTCACGAGTGCGGGGTCTTGCTTCTCGCCGTCAACGGGGCCGCCAGCCTTGTACTTGCGAACCGCTTCGACCGCCATGCCAGCCCCGAGCGCTGCGAGCTTCGCTTCGAGCGTGCCGGTCGTGTCGTTTGGCGCGATGTCGAGCGCCTGTTGCAGGATCATGTCGCCGGAGTCGAGGCCGGGCGTCACCTTGATGATCGTCACGCCGGTTTGCTTCTCGCCGCCGAGGATCGCATACGCGACCGGGGCCGCGCCGCGGTACTTCGGCAGCAGCGAGGCGTGAACGTTGATCGTGCCGCGGGTGGGTGTCGAAAGGACATCCTTCGAAAGGATCTGGCCGTAGGCCGCGACGACGAGCAGGTCGGGCCGCAGTTCGCGGAGTTGTGCGAGTCCGTCGGGGGTGTTGATGCTCTCGGGCTGCGCCACGGGCACGCTCGCCGCGGCGGCGATCGCGCCCATGCCCTTCCCGGTCTGGCGGGTGCTGCCGCGCTTGTTGCCGGTGTCGCGCTCGGGTTGCGTCACGAGGCCGACGACGTCGCCGCCGAACGCCGCGAGCAGCGCCTCGAACGTCGGCTCCGCGAACGTCCCGGTCCCCATCATCACAATGCGCATCAGATAATTATCCACAGATTTCGCAGAGGACACAGATTGAAAACCAAGCAGATTGAAGCCGAAGCACAGACGAACAACAGCAGCTATCGGTCCCGGCCGCTGCCCTTTGTTCGGTCTGAAAATCTGTGTCTTCTGCGTAATCTGTGGATCAATCTCTTTACAACTTGGGCTCCAGCCCCGGCGGGAGGTCGCCCTTCTTCTTGGCCTTCTCGAAGTCGGCGACGAACTGCTCCAGGTCCTTCTCGCTCCGGGACCGGCCGAGCGAGCCCATCTTGTCGATGAACAGCACCCCGTCGAGGTGGTCGATCTCGTGCTGCCAGATGCGGGACGCGAGGTCGTTGCAGATCATCTCCTTCGGCTCGCCCTTCAGATCGAAGAACTGCACCCGCACCGTCTTGAACCGGCGCACGCTCTGGTACAGCCCCGGGAAGCTCAGGCACCCCTCGCGGTCGCTGATCGCGCCCTTGGTGTCCAGGATCACCGGGTTGATCGCCACGACCTCGGCGTCCTTGTTCTCCGGGTCCCCGGCGAAGTTGATGACGATGAGCCGGTGCTCGAGCGCGACCTGCGGCGCGGCCAGGCCCAGCCCCTCGCTGGCGTACATCAGCTCCAGCATGTGGCCGGCGGCGAGCTGGATGTCTTTATCCAGGGACAGCACCGGCTTCGCTTGCACGCGGAGCGCCGGGTGGGGGTATTTCACGATCTTCATCGGACGCAGCTCTCGGAAGCAGACCGCACGTCGGTGAATGCTCGATTATAGCAAACCCGGCCCGCCGCACCCGGTATAGATCCCCCCGCGGCCCCGGAAGGTTCACTTCTTCTTCCGCCGCGCGCCGCGGACCATCTGCCACGCCCCGCGGAGCCGCTCGCCGAGGCCGCGGGCGTGCGTGGCCCGCAGCAGCCCGCGGAGGATGTCGGCGGTCGCGGGGTCGGGGCTCACCGCTTCGTCGAGGTGCGGGCGGAACGACCCCTTCCGCACCGTGACGACCTGTGGGATCGTCATCGCGAGCAGCCCCTCCGGCCCCTGTGTCACGCCCCAGCCGCTCGCGCCGAGCCCGCCGAACGGCGTCGCCGGGTGCGCCGTCGGGGCCAGCACGTCGTTGACGACCACGCTCCCCGACGGGATGCGCGCCGCGAGCGCCTGCGCCGCAGCAGCGTCCTGCGTGAAGACCGACGCGGACAGCCCGAACGGCGACTGCTTCGCCCGTGACACCGCGCCGTCAATCGTGTCGAACGGGATCACCCCCGCGACCGGCGCGAAGCACGCCTCGCGGCAGATCGCGGCGTCCGGTGGCGCGTTCAGGAGGTACGTCGCACCGACGCCGGGGCCGGCGGCCCGCAGCACTTCTGCCCCGCGCTTCTCTGCCTCGGCGATGAGCCGCTCGGCCTGCGTCGCTTGCCCCGGCGTGACCAGCGACACGGGCGACGCCTTCGCCACGTAGCCGCGGAGCAGCGCGACGAACTCCTCGTACCGCGAGCGGTGGACGAACGCGCGCCGCACGGCGATGCACGTCTGCCCGCGGTTGAGCGTGAGGCCGAACCAAGCGGCCTTCGCGGCCATTTCGACGTTCGCATCGGCCAGCACGAACATCGCATCGCACCCGGACAGTTCCAGCGTCGAGGGCACGAGCCGCTCACCGAGCCGGGCCGCGAGTTTGCGGCCGACGCCGTCGGAGCCCGTGAACACGACGTAGTCCACGTCGGTCTCGGCGAGCCGCGGGCCGCCGTCGCGGGTCGCGGGGAGCTTCTGGAGCACCTCGGCCGGGAAGCCCGCGGCGCGGAACAGGTCGTGCGTCACGTCCGCGGTCCGCGGCGCGTTCTCGCTCGGCTTCCACAGCACCGCGTTGCCCGCGACGAGCGCCTGTGCGACCGGGCCGACGTTCAGGAAGATCGGGTAGTTCCAGGTGCCGATGACGCCGACGACGCCCCACGGCCGGCGGTGGACGACGTCGCGGCTGCCCATGAGCCACGTCGGCCGCAGCCGGCCCGGGACCGTCCGCGGGGCGAGGACGCGGGAGGCTTCCTGCTCGATGAACTTGAGCGCCGAAGCGCTCGGGAGGAGTTCGGTGGCGAGCACCTCGACGGCCGTGCGGCCAACGTCGGCGTGCGCTGCGGCGACGAGGTCGTCGGCCCGGCGCACGATCAGGTCGCGCAGCACGCGGACCGGCCGGAGGCGCTCGGGGAGCGGCTGCCGCTCCCACGCGGCCTGTGCGGCGCGGGCGGCGGCGAGTTCGGACGCGAAGGGTTCCATTGGGGAACTGTAGAAAGGCGAGCGGGGGGCGTAAGCCCCCCGAGTGCTGAACGACCAGAAAGCTTCGGGGGGCTCATGCCCCCCGCTCTCCCCAGCGAATCACGGCAGGAGCTTCTTGACTTCGTCGTCCAGGTTGGCGGCCTGGGCGTTGCGGTTCACGACCTTGCCGTCCTTGCCGGCGACGAAGATGTGCGGCACCACGATGATGCCGTACTGGGCCGCCAGCGGGCTCCCGTCGAGGCCGCCCGGGGCGTGCAGCACGGTGCCCGGCAGCTCGTGGGCCGCGACCGTCTGCGTGGCGGCCTTGGCGTCGGTGTCGAGGTTCACGATCACCAGTTCGAGCCCCTTGGAGCCGTACTCCTTCACCAGCGCCCGGAGCTTCTTGGCGTCGTCGCCCAGGGTGCTGCTCCAGTTCGCACAGTAGTACACGACGACGGCCTTGTCCTTGAGCGCGGCGGCGTTGAACGGCTGGCCGGTGGCGAGGTTCGTGCCGGCGATCTCCAGCGGCTTGCCCTCGGCCTCGAGCCGCTTCACCGCCCCGGCGGCCTTGACCGCGTACGGGTGGCCGGTGTGGGCCTTGGCGAGCTGCTCGTACCACTCCTTGGCCTTGGCGTCGCCGTCCTTCGTGTTCATGAACTCGAACGCCATGCCGAGCCGGAGCGTCGCCTCGGCGGTCTCGTCCGCCTTCGGGTTCGCCTTCACGAACTCCTCCAGCGACGCGCGCCACTTCTCCTGCACCCCGGTCAACTGCTGCCCGCCGGTGGTCTCGCGGAGGGCGATGCTGTTCTCGGTGATGAGGTAGTGGAACCAGGCGTAGGAGCCGACCGGGCCGGGCTTGCCGCTGAACGCCTCCTTGAACTGCTTCATCCGGGCCAGGTGCCGGCCGTCGAGCTTTTCGCCCTCGGCCGCGGCCGAGAGGCTGTCGAGGAGCAGCTTGGTCCACGTCTCGCGGATCTTCGCGTCGGCCTGACCGTTGGCCTGGGCGACGATCTGCTCCAGGATCGCGGCGCGCTTCGCCTGGTGCGCGGCGATCGCCCCGGCATCACCGCCGACCTGGGCGGAGTCGAGCTTGTTCAGGTCCGCGATGAGGGGTTCAACCCCGGGGAACACCAGCGGGCCGCCGCCGCTCTCCGCCGAGCCGACCGCGGGGCCGTCCACGAGTTTCCACGCCCGGCCGACCTGAACGATCTCGCCGGTCTGGAACGACTTGCTCGCCGCGCCGTCCTTGACCAGCACGGTGCCGGTCTTGTGGAACACGAGGTCCTCGCGGGTGCCGACGGCGTCGGCCGGGGTCGCCTGCGGCACGCCAAGTTGCAGGTGCATCCACTCGGCCGTCGGCGGGGCCTTCAGCTCGGCGTTGGCCTTGGCCACGCGGGCCGGGACGCCACCGGCGCGGTCGAGCACCCGCTGCGCCTCGCCGCCCTGGAGCCCGAGGGCGTCCAGGTTCGCCTTGTTGACCGTCAGCGCCGCGGCCCGGCGGGCGTCGTTCGTGAGCACCGCCTGGAGCAGCTCCTGGCTCAGCTCCTCGGGCGACATCACGACCCACTCGTCGATCTTGCCGTCGCGGTCCTTGTCGAGCCCCCACTTCGACCCGTTCACGCCGAGCCAGCGGAACTGGTACGGCTCGCTCTGCGCCGGGGGGTACACCTCGCGGTACGCCTCAACGCCCTCGGTGTAGAAGGCGATGATGTTGAAGCTCTTGCCGTCGTAGCTCACGAACTGGCGGACCGTGCGGCCCGCGGCGTCGCGGACCACGTACCCCATTGGGGACTTCGGGTCCTTCGGGTTGGGGATCGGCGACACCTTGCACTGGGCCGCTACCTCCGGCGTCGGGGTGGCAACGTTCACCCCCGGCTGCCGCGGCTGCACCTTGAACGCGTCTTCGACCGTGACGGCGGGCACTTGGGCCCCGGCGACCGAGCCGACCCCGGCCCACAGGCTGAACCCGGCCACCGCCCGCATCGCGATCCGCTTGGTAACCATCCGTGGATACCTCCGAGGCACGCCGGTTGTGCCGGCTGTGCAGGTTGAGACAGTCGATACTGTCATCGGCACCCGGAGGGGGCGGGGTTGAGCCGCGGGCGTGAAAACCGCGACGGCCCGCGGCGGGAGTAGTTGGGGCGAACCCTGAGCGCCAGCGAGGGGGTGGACGTCCACCCCCTCGCTGGCGCTC